>NZ_JAUBQD010000077.1:0-3309 GCF_036701085.1 Microcoleus sp. Pol7_A1 | reverse complement strand
GTGAGGGTTTTGATTTCTGTTTGGGTTTGCAGGTTCCACAGTTTAATGGTTTTGTCAGAGCTAGCAGAAGCCAATGTCTTAGCATCGGGACTAAATACGACGCTATAGACCTCATTGCTATGCCCAGTGAGGGTTTTAATCTCTGTTTGGGTTTGCAGGTTCCACAGTTTGATGGTGTTGTCATCGCTAGCAGAAGCCAATATCTTGCCATCTCGACTAAATGCGACGCTATTAACACTTTTGCTATGCCTTTGCAAACTATTGCGCTCTTTTACTTGGGAAACTGCTTGTTGCAGTACAACCATCACTTGTTCTTTGATTGTAGTGTCGGCGGAAGCATCTAGTTGTTTGAATGTTTGCCCTGCTTTTAATGCTTCCAGCAGTGCTTGAAATGTCTGTCCCGAATGAAATGATTCATTAGAAAAAGCACTTTCCTGGATGGTATTGGCTAAAATCTTAGCTTGAGTGACTTGATAACTAGCAAACACAGATACTCCAGTTGCCACTAACATAGCCGCCCCAGCAAAAACCGAAGTCACAGTCCTAATCTTTAATGCCTTTTCCTGTGCCTTGGTTAGGGTCTGATTCGCTTCAGTCAAAATTTGATTAGCTTGTCTCTGAGCTTCAAATTTTCGTTCAAATTCCCGTTGTTGTAATTCCCGACTGGCATTTAAAAAATGATAATCAAAATCGCTCAAACTTTTACCGGCTGCCCAAGTTTGAGCATCTTGCAACGCCTGACCCCGCAACAGTCGCGATTCATCTTGGCAATCAGAATCTTCCCAAGCGTTAAAACTTTCGCTGTAGGGGCGGAGATTCGCTAATTGTTTTTCTACCCAATCAGCATTAAAAACACATTTATAAATTTGGTTATAAACTTTAAGTTTACCAGATTGCTTAACTACCAAACCTGTTAATCGGAGTTCCATTTGTTCGGGAGTATCATCAGCCGCTATCTCATTTTGTTGCAAAATTTGCTGATAGAGGCCCAGCAACCGACTAGCAAGTTTTTTGCTATGTAAGATGCGATCTCGAATCGTCTTCAGATGCTCTGGTTCATCCTGCTCTTCCCAATTTTGAATCACCTTTTGTCGTACTATATTCGCTACCAAATTGGCATAAGTTTCAATAGGATCGGTATTGAGATTAACTCGAAGTAATTTACAAACTTTCTGCGTTAAAAATGGTTGTCCACCTGTCCAATATAATACGGCTTCTAGCAACGCCTGAGCATTTTCTGCTTGAGTTTCTAACCCAACTGCCAAAGGTTGTGCTTCTGTTAATTGAAAACCCGTTAACTCAATAGCCCGCCCGATATTAAAGGGAGTGCGAAGGTAATTACTAATTAAATCGGAAGGTGTTGATACTCCAATCAAAGCAAAAGTTAGGCGGTTATATTCTGGTTGATCTGCACGCTGGTTAAAACAATCGCGAATAACTGCAAAAAAGTCATCTATATCAAACGCTAAAGCCAAAACGCTATCAATTTCATCAATAAAAATTACGATATTTTTATCGATAAATTCTAGCAATATCTCTCTAATAAAAGTGCTGAAACGTTGAACAGGAGACAGCAATTTGTTACTTGTCCACCATTCGTAAGAATCAAAAAGATCGTACAATTCAAAACTATTTACCAGGGAGTCAATAATTCCAAAATACCACTCTTGAGGAGTAATATCTGACGTGCCAATTGACGTGATATCAACAGCAGCACAGGCAAATCCTTCTTGCTGCAATCTCGCCATTGTCTGCACTCGCAAGCTAGATTTCCCCATCTGTCGCGAGTTGAGGACGTAACAAAACTCTCCCGCCTTTAATCCTTCATAAAAATCTCGGTCAGCTTGTCTCCTAACATAAGTAGGCGCATCAATCGGTAAGCTACCACCAACTTGATATTCGTAATTTAGATCGGGTTTGTCATTCATTAACGAACTCCCAAAAATTAAATTATTTAAAAAAGTACGTTGTTGCGCTTTAGCGCCAGATTTAGCGCTAAAGCGCAACAACGTACAAATTAATGAACTCCCAAGCGGTCTTTAAAATATAGGCGGCAGAGATTGCACAGAGGAATCACATCATTACCTCGCAACTTCACTAAACCCCTACTGCGAAGTTTAAACGCTAGCTCGGCTTCTAATCGTACCGGAACCGAACTAGCAATTACTTGTTTCATTGCTGCTTCCAAATTTGGATCGGCAGTGAGATGAATTAAATGATGACGTAAATGATCGCCGTAAATTCCTTCTTCAGTCGGTGCACTTTGTAAAAATTCCTCTAAGGTTAAACAACCGCGAGCAATTTCATAAAGGGCTTTTCTTAACAGATAAGGATGCCCGTCTACCATTCCAATCAGTTGTTCTATCTGACTGGCAGACCAATTCAGTTGATGTTTTTGTACTAACTCTACAATTTGTTGATGGTTAAATTCTGGTAACTCAATTGATAAACCTACATTAAATGGCGACTGGTTGATGTTGAGGGGAATATAAACTTCTTTGGAATGGGAAATTACTAAACGCAGTTTTTTCCAAGCAGGTTCGTTTTTTCCTTTTTCATGCCACGCCCGCAGTAAACCAAAGAATTCCTGCGCTACTTGGGGATATTGAAAAACTCGATCAACTTCATCCAATCCTAACGTTAATGGTGTAGTAATTGTTGCTAACAGGTAGCGCTGAAAATAGTTGCCGCATTTTTGTTTGCTACCCATCCCTTGTTTCCAATAGTCTGCTACTCGATCTTCTAAATTTAGTTGATTAGTAATATCAACACAAAGCCATTGCAACAACTGATCGAGATTGCTAATAAAATTACCATCAGCAGATTGAAAGTTTAAATAGGCAGTTTGATGTCCCTGTTCTCTTGAATAGTATAAAATGCGCTGTAATAAAGAAGTCTTCCCCATTTTGCGGGGTGATTTCACTCGGATCAAAGCGCCAGGTTTAGCAATAGTTTGGTAGCAGTCCGATTCGATGGGAGGACGATCGATATATAGGGGGGAATCGAAACTAACAGAACCTTCTGGGTTATCTAAATTGGAGAGAGAAACGGCAGGCGAGACTAGCGATTGCGCATTTGCCACCGCAGAGGACGACTCCTCAAGTATATTGTCAATAGCAGGAAAGATCGCTAGTTCTGCTGTCTCTAAGTCAGCAAAATCTGACTTCTTCTTTAAAACTGGAGTGAGTTCTTCCGGGATACCTGCCATACTGATGCTAACGCAGCCTGACTTAGAGACCTCCACAAAAAAAATTATCCAACAGCTATGTGGGTTTAGCGAAAATTTCCACAAACCATTTTTGAAGATTG
>NZ_JAUBQD010000076.1:0-30076 GCF_036701085.1 Microcoleus sp. Pol7_A1 | reverse complement strand
CTAAGTGCAGACTCTGCAGGTCTACACCATAGCGTCGTGCCGCCGACAGTGCCACCGTCACGAAGATTTCTGTGAGTCCTTTTGCATACATTTTGTCCAGGACGCGCCCCAATCTGTCGTCATTTAAGTGTTCTGGTCTGATGCCTTCTCCTAACAAATGCTCTGTGGCCTTGCCGACAAAAAATTTTTCCAACAAGTACAGCGGGGCGCTGACAAATCCCAATCCATTGAGAATCATGGCTTTGACTGCTTGACCGGGCGTGACGATTTCTTGTGGGTGAGTCCCCAAGAGTTGATCGAGCCCTTCGACTAATCCCATCGCATCACAGATGCCAGCAATTAGTCCGCAGTGGTCAATATCTTGTACTCTAATATCAGACGCTTCAATATTGCTCATCTTTTAAAAATACTTGAGCGCGCGAGCGCACCTGCGGAATGTGGGATTTAGGATTGCTATAGTAGCGATTTCAATCGCCCAGTAACTACAAACTCACACCTGGAACCAATGTCAGCAACAGGCAAGATGCCTGTTCAACAAGAATATTTAGTATTTGTGGAACAGGCATCTTGCCTGTTCTTGAGAATGGTTCCACAAATGACTACAAACTTAATTGCCAAGCATTTTCAACTCAATTCTTAATCCCCGTCGCCGCAATCCCCCGTATAAACTGTCGTTGACCGGCCAAAAACAGCAACACCACCGGTACAGTTCCAATTACCACCGCCGCCATCAACAACTGCCAACTGCTAGTAAACTGTTCCTGAAATTCGGCCAGAACCAACTGCACAGTCCGCAACTCGGGCCGCGTCGTAAACACCAGCGGCTTAAACAAATCATTCCACTCCCCGATAAACGTAAACAAAAACAGCGTCACCAAAGCAGGGCGGGCCAAAGGTAACATCACCTGCCACAAAACCTGCCAGCGGTTAGCCCCATCCAGCATTGCCGCCTCCTCCAACTCCACCGGAACAGTCATAAAATACTGGCGCAGCAGAAAAATCCCAAAACCGTTAGCCGCCGTAGGCAAAATCAGCGCCCCGTAAGTATTCAGCAGATGACCCCACTTCAAAACCAAGAAAATCGGAATCACCAAAAGCTGAAACGGAATTACCAGCGTCGCCAAAACCCCCAAAACTAAGGCCTGTCGCCCCCGAAACTTCAGCCTGGCCAAAGCATAACCGGCCAAAGCAGAAGTCACAACCTGAAAACCCGTCACTGCCAGCGCCACTAGAGTAGAATTAAGGAATGCCAACAAAAAATTGCCCCGTCGCCAAGCCTCCTGATAGTTCGCAAAAGTCAGGCCTGTGGTCTTGACACCCACACCAGATGGTGATAATGAAAGCAAAAATACAGCAGCCAGCGGCAGCAGCACCAGCGCAGCCCCCGCCAGCAACAAAATAAAACTCAGCAATTCCAGCACTTGAGACCTGTCAAAGGATTTACCCATAAATTTGTGAATTAACCTAAAATAATAAGCCTGTGAGGTTCTCCAACCCGATCGCCTCCCAGATTCCCATACCACAACATAATAGTCGTAGAGGGAAAGAAGGAGTACCTAGGGAGGAAGTTGTGGTTAGGATATAATGTTATAGATAGAGTTGGTACTGTAAAACCCTGAAAGGTGGAGACATAGACCGTATTTCTATCATCTATTTCCGGGCAAAAGATCGACTAACGACTAATTCAACTAATTAGTAAATAGATAGCATTCTAGCGATAGTCTTTCTGGAGTGTTCGACGGCAAAAGTCCGCCAAACACGCTGAGGACGCCAGTTTTTCCCGGAGCGTCAAAGAAAAGTTCTTTGTCGAAAGAATCCTCAGCTATAATCTCTGATTTAGATGGGGTGCGTTCAAAAAAGGTAAAGTGCACTGTCACTGACCCCCAATTTTAAAGGGGTTTCCAAACATCCCACAAGCTTATATGAGGAGACTACATATCTATGCCCCAGCTTGAGGCCAGCCCAACAATTGACTTTCAAACCGAAACTTACAAAGATGCTTACAGCCGCATCAACGCCATTGTAATTGAAGGCGAACAAGAAGCTCACGATAATTACCTGACACTGGCCGAACTGTTGGCTGACAAAAAAGCAGAGTTAGTTGGCTTGTCCAAGATGGAGAACCGCCACATGAAAGGCTTCCAAGCTTGCGGCAAGAATCTCAAAGTCACGCCGGACATGGCATTTGCCAAGGAGTTCTTTTCGGAACTGCACAGAAACTTCCAAACGGCCGCTGCTCAAGGTCAGATTGTAACTTGCTTGCTGATCCAATCGCTAATTATCGAGTGTTTTGCGATCGCAGCTTACAACATCTACATCCCCGTCGCCGATGACTTTGCTCGCAAAATCACCGAAGGCGTCGTCAAAGAAGAATACAGCCACCTCAACTTTGGGGAAGTCTGGCTGCAAGCTCACTTTGAGGAATCCAAAGCCGAACTAGAAGCCGCCAACCGCCAAAACCTGCCCATCATCTGGAGACTGCTAAACGCTGTCGCAGACGATGCCCGCGTTTTAGGAATGGAAAAAGACGCTTTAATCGAAGACTTTATGATTGCCTACGGCGAAGCCCTAGGCAACATAGGCTTTAACAACCGCGATATCATGCGGATGTCAGCACAAGGCTTAGCAGCCTAGTTAATTAGGAAATAAGGAATGGGAAAAAAATTAAAAATGAAAAATGAAAAATGGGATACCTCATTTTAAAATATAAATTTTTAATCTTCCCATCTTCCCTCTTCCATTTTTCAATCTTCAATCTTCAATCTTCCTTCATTTGACAACTTAATGTTTGGTCTAATCGGTCACTTAACCAGCTTAGAACACGCCCAATCAGTAGCTAACGAGCTGGGCTATCCAGAATATGCCGATCAAGGTCTCGATTTTTGGTGCAGCGCACCGCCTCAAATAGTCGATCATATCACGGTAACAAGCATCACTGGACAAAAAATAGAAGGCCGCTATGTGGAGTCCTGTTTTCTGCCAGAAATGCTAGCCACTCGCCGGATTAAAGCAGCCACTCGCAAAATCCTTAATGCGATGGCACACGCTCAAAAAAACGGGATTAACATCACTGCTTTAGGCGGCTTTTCTTCAATCATTTTTGAGACTTTCAACTTGCAGCAAATTAAGCAAATTCGCAATCTCAAGTTGGAGTTTGAACGCTTCACCACTGGTAACACTCACACGGCTTACATCCTCTGCCGTCAAGTAGAAGAAGCAGCCCCAAAATTGGGAATTGAACTTTCAAAAGCCACTGTAGCGGTTTGCGGTGCTACTGGGGATATTGGCAGTGCGGTGTGTCGCTGGCTCAATCTTAAAACAAATGTAGCAGAATTGTTGCTCATTGCCCGCGACAAAGAACGATTGCAAGATTTGCAATCGGAATTGGGGCGAGGCAAAATCTTGGATTTGGAAGAAGCCCTGCCCCAAGCGGATATTGTAGTGTGGGTAGCCAGTATGCCAAAGGGAGTAGAAATTGACCCCAAGACATTGAAGCAACCCTGTTTATTGATTGACGGTGGCTATCCGAAAAATCTGGCAACTCAGGTTCAGCATCCGGAAATTTACGTACTCAATGGCGGCATTGTGGAGCATTCCCTCGATATTGAGTGGAAAATTATGAAGATTGTAAATATGGATGTACCGGGCCGACAGTTGTTTGCCTGTTTTGCCGAATCAATGCTGCTGGAATTTGAAAAATTGTATACCAATTTTTCTTGGGGACGGAATCAAATTACTGTCGAAAAGATGGAGCAAATCGGCGAGATTTCAGTTAAACACGGTTTCCGACCTTTAATGTCATTTTGATGTGATTTGTTGCGGTTATTGGTTATTGAGGAAAGTTTTTCTGATAATAACCAGTAACTTTTTTTTAGAGACTTAACAGTTAACCGTTAACATTATGTCCGATCGCACGACGAAATTAAAAGTTATGTTTAGTTCTCAACCAGCCCAGGGGATTCGCGACAAGAGTTGGTCTTTTTTATGATATTTGATGGTCGGCGACAACAGCTAGCTAATACAGACAGGGCTGTTAAAGCTTCCGTAGAGGTGAGATTGATCCCGCGGGTGTCGCTTTTTTTACTGGGGAACAGTTCAGCAGGGTTAGGTTTTTTGTGGCTGTGGGGGTCTAGGGGCGCGGGGAAGTATGCGCGTAAAAATCAGAAGCAAGCAAAAATAGTGTAGCAAAAAATGAGGCTCAAGCCTCTGGTTTTCAACAAGATTACTAAGCAAAGCATAATTCAAAACTTCCAAATTTCCAAATTTCCCCTCTTTTTCAGCATCACCTGACAGGGTAGGATCTGGAAATAGTCGATCGACAAAACCTTAAAACCCTATAGAAATTATCAGCGTGGCAAACCCAGACCGCAAACCACTACTCTTAGACTTTGAAAAGCCGCTGGCGGAACTAGAAACCCGAATTCACCAGATTCGCCAACTCGCCGAAGAAAACAGCGTAGATGTCACCGACGAAATTCGCAAACTCGAAGCTCGCTCAACCCAACTGCGACAAGAGATTTTCAGCAGCTTGTCCCCCATGCAGCGTCTGCAACTCGCCCGTCACCCGCGCCGCCCCAGTACCCTCGATTACATTCAGGCAATTAGCGACGAGTGGATCGAGCTTCACGGCGATCGGCGCGGCGGAGACGACCCGGCCCTCGTCGGCGGAATTGCCCGCATAGACGGGCTTCCCACAGTCATCATCGGCCATCAAAAAGGGCGCGACACTAAAGACAATATAGCCCGCAACTTCGGCATGGCGGCTCCCGGCGGCTACCGCAAAGCCCTGCGGTTGATGGAACACGCCGATCGCTTCGGAATGCCAATTTTCACGTTTATCGACACTCCGGGAGCTTGGGCGGGCTTAGAAGCAGAAGAGCTCGGACAGGGAGAGGCGATCGCCTGTAACCTCCGAGAAATGTTTCGCCTCGACGTTCCCATTATTTGTACCGTCATCGGCGAAGGCGGTTCCGGCGGCGCATTGGGTATCGGTGTCGGCGAGCGGCTGTTGATGTTGGAACATTCCGTCTACACTGTCGCCACCCCCGAAGCTTGTGCGGCCATTCTCTGGAAAGACTCTGGCAAAGCTAACTTAGCCGCAGAAGCCCTTAAAATCACTTCCTGGGATTTGAAAAACCTCGGCGTTCTCGATCAAATAGTACCCGAGCCGGTCGGCGGCGCTCACTCGAATCCCCTCAAAGCTGCATCCATACTCAAACAAGCTTTGTTGGAAAACCTAGCAGAACTGACACAGCTTACAGGTCAGCAGCGGCGCCAGCTCCGGTATCAAAAGTTTCGCGACATCGGTGTATTCACAGAAATTTCTGCTTGAGCCGATCGATTCACAGTTATCAGTTATGAGTTAAAAATCTTTTAACTTCAAACTCATAACTGATAACTCAACTATTCTGCGGATCAGTCAGCAGTGTTATAATTTCTCAGGTGACACCGGCTTAACAGTTCTTAATGTTGATCTCATAATTAACTGTACTCACCCGCAGCAGACAGCTTTCTAATTTGCCGAAGAAAGCTGCAACGCTTGAGGGATTTGCCGAGCGAAAGTATTAGGACACTGAATGAACCATCCAACAACAAAGCAGGCTCTGATTACCGGAGCCAGCAGCGGTATTGGCAAAGCGACGGCTCTAGCGTTCGCCGCCGAGGGCATAAATCTGGGCTTAGTTAGCCGAGAGTCGGAAAACTTAGAAGCCGTTGCCGCAGCAGCCCGAGAAGTCGGAGTGAAAGCAGAAGCTTATCCCTTAGACTTGGCAAAAATTGAGCAAGTGCAAAGCAGCATCAGCGCGATCGCAGCTCAATTGGGTGCCGTAGATATCCTGGTCAACAGCGCGGGTATGGGCTACACCGGCTCCTTGACGGAAACGTCCCTAGCCGACTGGCAGAACGTTCTAGACCTCAATCTTACTAGCGTTTGGCAGTGCATTCTAGGAGTTTTGCCGTCGATGCGCGATCGCGGATCGGGAATCATCATCAACGTTTCCTCGATCGCCGGCATCCAAACCTTCCCCAACTGGGGACCCTACTGCGTCAGCAAATTCGGTCTCATGGCTTTGTCTAAAACCTTAGCCGCCGAAGAACGGGCTCGCGGAATTCGGGTAACAGCAATCTGTCCGGGTTCTGTCAACACTCCCATGTGGGACACAAACACCGTGCAATCCGACTTCGATCGCAGCGCCATGTTAACCCCAGAAATCGTCGCCCAATCAATTCTGCACGCAGTTCAGTTGCCAGCAAGTGCAGTAATTGAAGAAATCACCCTCATGTCCAACGCAGGAGTTTTGTGAACTTGAGATTTGAGACTGCTGGATTTTTCTCGAATTCAACAATCTTTGAATCTCTAGCTATATCCCCCAATCGAAAATCGAAAATCGAAAATCGAAAATCGATTCACCCTCACACCAACTTTTTATGACAATTGCATCTTCCACCGATTCCAATGGCTCGAACTCAACCTCGACTGACAGCATGAAACTTTCAGAAACCGCAGACAATAACACCCCGCGCATCCCCACTCGACCAGATCGCAATTCCTCCAACGGTCAAGAATCCAACGTACCCGTACCCTCAGAAGTAGGCCAGGAAGAAATGATGGCCGCCGTTCGGACAATGCTGCTGGGAGTAGGAGAAGACCCCGAACGCGAAGGATTGCTCAAAACCCCAAAGCGGGTAGCAGAAGCAATGCGGTTTCTCACCAGCGGCTACAGTCAATCCCTCGAAGAACTCCTCAACGGCGCTATCTTTGACGAAGGTCACAACGAAATGGTACTGGTGCGAGATATCAGCGTATTCAGTATGTGCGAACACCATATGCTGCCGTTTATGGGCCGAGTTCACATCGCTTACATACCCAACCAAAAAGTAGTGGGACTGAGCAAATTAGCCAGAATTGCCGAGATGTACAGCCGCCGGTTGCAGGTGCAAGAACGTTTGACGCGCCAAATTGCCGAAGCAGTTCAGACAATATTGGAACCGAAGGGAGTGGCTGTAGTAATGGAAGCCAGCCATATGTGCATGACGATGCGGGGTGTGCAAAAACCCGGTGCTTGGACGGTTACGAGTGCCATGTTGGGCGTGTTTCAAGAGGAACAGAAAACTCGCGAAGAATTCCTGAATTTGCTCCGCCACCAACCGGCATTCTTTTAATCATTAGTCATTAGTCATTAGTCATTAGCCATTAGTTATTAGCCAGCCAATCACTTTTTTCCTGGTGGCTAACGATCGAGCAATTTGGTCACTAGCCCCCAGATTCATCCGCAGTCGCAATCTAAAATCTAAAATCTAAAATCTAAAATCTAAAATCCGATGACGATCGACTGATAAACCCATAAAATAGACGGGTGACTCATGACTTGTGACTAATGAATCCTATTAAATTCGGTACAGATGGCTGGCGCGGCATCATTGCTGACGATTTTACATTCGATCGCGTGGCCTTAGTCGCTCCCCTAGCGGCACAAGTTCTCGCACAAACCGGCGGCAGCGATGGCAGCAGCGGTACCGTAATTGTCGGTCACGACCGCCGGTTTTTGGCTGAAGAATTTGCCAAAACAGCGGCTGTTGCCGTCCAAAACGCAGGATTTGACGTGCTGTTGAGCGAATCCTACGCTCCTACTCCAGCTTTCAGTTTAGCTGCCAAACAATTAAATGCTTTGGGTGCGATCGTCCTGACAGCCAGCCACAATCCCGGTGCATATTTAGGGTTAAAAGTCAAGGGCGGATTTGGCGGCTCAGTTTCGCCCGAAGTTACTCAACAAATAGAAGAAAAACTCGAAAATCCGGCGGCACTTTCAGCAACTCCCGGCAAATTGGAGAATTTCAATCCTTGGCCGGCTTACTGCAAAACCTTGCGGGAAATGGTAGATATTGAGGCGATTAAAGAAGCGATCGCCAGCGGCAAAATTACAGTATTTGTAGATGTAATGCACGGTGCTGCCGCCGGAGGATTAGCTCAAATTTTAGAAGTTCCGGTACATGAAGTCAACAGCGATCGAGATCCGCTGTTTGGAGGCGGTGCACCCGAACCTTTGCCGCGCTACCTGTCGCAGTTATTTCGGGTGATGCGTACTCACCAGCGAAAAAGTTCTGGTTTGTCGATCGGATTTGTATTTGACGGAGATAGCGATCGAATTGCAGCCGTTGACTCTAGCGGCAACTTTCTCAGTTCACAAATCCTAGTTCCCATATTAATCGAACATTTAGCAAAACGGCGCGGATTGACCGGGGAAGTCATCAAAACAGTCAGCGGTTCAGACATAATTCCCAAAATTGCCAAGCTGTACGACTTGCCTTTATTTGAAACGCCGATTGGTTACAAGTATATAGCCGATCGAATGTTAACCACCCAAGTCTTAGTCGGCGGCGAAGAATCGGGAGGAATTGGCTACGGTACGCACATTCCCGAACGAGATGCTTTGCTGTCAGCGCTGTACTTGTTAGAAGCAGTTGTCAAATCCGGGGAAGACTTAAGCGAAATTTACAGCCGACTGCAACAAGAAACCAGCTTTACTTCAGCTTATGACAGAATCGACTTGCACTTAGCAAACATGGAAGAAAGGTCGCGTTTGCTGTCGCTGCTGCAAAATCAACCCTTAACAGAAATCGCCGGCAAAGCAGTTGTAGATTGCAACAAAGTTGACGGATATAAATTCCGCTTGGCTGACGGAAGTTGGCTGTTAATTCGGTTTAGCGGAACAGAACCGGTGTTGCGGCTGTATTCAGAAGCGGCGACATTGAAAGAAGTGATGCAAAACTTGAATTGGGCGAAGGATTGGGCGCAGAAAGGTTAATTTTTTAACCACAGGTGAATGACACGGGCGAGACGCCCGTGCCACATTTTAATTTTCTTAAAAAACTCGTTTGTAGTAAGGACTTTAGTCCTTATTCAACAATGATTACAAACAAAAACTTCAATATTATCGGTGTAATCGGCGATATCCACGCTGAAGAACAATTGTTGGAGAAAACCGTAGCTTTTTTGAACTCCCAAAAAGTTGATAAAATTCTTTGTGTAGGGGATATTGTTGATGGTTCAGGTGACGCTAATCAATGCTGTAATATATTGAAACGCGAAGAAATTCTGGTCGTTTTAGGAAATCACGATCGATGGTTATTAAAAAATGAAATGCGAAATCTAAAAGAGGCTACACAGCCAGATTCCCTTTCGGTTATTTCGCAGTCGTTTTTAAGCTCTCTCCCTTCAACTATTGAATTCCCAACACCTCACGGTCTAGCACTCTTGTGTCACGGCATTGGAGAAAATGATATGGCTCGACTAACTCCTGGTGATTATGGGTATGCCATTGAAGTAAACATAGATATCCAAAACTTAATTCGAGGACGAAAATATAGATATGTCATCAATGGTCATACACATTACAAGATGGTTCGACACTTTGGTAACTTAACTATTATAAACGCGGGCACGTTAAAGTACGAGCATGAGCCTGGTTTTTTAGTAATTGATTTTGTCCAACAGTTTGTACAATTCTACAAGTTTTTTGAAAATGCTGGGATCGAAGAAGCAGAAAGAGTTAGTTTAACAGCGGTAAGTTGCGATCTGGGCGGCTTTACGAGATAATTAGTTTGAGAGAGTTCTTGTTGATAAGACCTGCCCCTACAGGCATTGATGGTTATTTAACCCGAATACAATTACCTATGTCTTATTATCGAGCGTAATATTTTTTATGCTATAATTCAATGCTGACGATTTATAATTTGACTGTGACAGTCGATCGACTGTCATCCCTGGCGATCGCGATTAATTTTGGGAGTAAAAAAGATGGCATACAGCGATTTCAGCCTTGCGAGAGTCAAAAAAGATTTTGGCTTAACCTTAGATGAAAGTCGCAATTTATTTGCCGAGACAAAACCAGTTTCACCATCCGAAATTTTAACAACAATCCTGATTGATTATGTACCGCTAGCCACTTTTATTTCCACAGAAAAAGCTCGCTCAGAATTTTTGATTGCCCCGATATTAGCAGAAGTTCGGCGATTGTTAAACAAACGAGTTTCTCTTTTTTCCGGTAAGGATTTTACTGTCGATCCAGAAAGAGGTTTGCAAGGATTTTGCGATTATATTATTAGCGGATCTTCAGAACAATTGTTCATCAGTGCTCCGGTTATAACAATTTTTGAGGCAAAAAAGGAAGATATCATTGGCGGTTTGGGTCAATGCGTAGCTGCAATGGTAGCGGCTCAATGTTTCAATCAAAACCAAGACACTGAGGTCGATCGCATTTACGGCGCGGTGACGACGGGTACTAACTGGAAATTCTTGATTTTGGAGGAAACTATTGTTTATATCGATCCGATTGAATACTATATTCAAGATGTTGATAAGATTTTGGGAATTTTGTTGCAACCATTTTCCCAATCTTTTGTTAATATGGAGCCGTAAGTTTTAAGAGAAATAATGACCGATCGCAAATTGTTAGTTGTAGCTACCTGCAATCCGGGTAAACTCAAGGAAATGCAAGTTTATCTTCAGGATTTGGGATGGGAATTGCAGCTCAAACCTGAAGAGTTGGAAATCGAGGAAACAGGCGAAACTTTTATTGCTAATGCTTGCTTGAAGGCGTCTGAAGTGGCAAAAGCAACCGGCCAATGGTCGATCGCCGATGATTCTGGTTTAATGGTAGATGCACTCGACGGCCAACCCGGGATTTACTCGGCGCGCTACGGGAAAACCGATGCTGACAGGATATCTCGACTTCTCAAAGAATTAGGCAACGAACAGAACCGGGAAGCACAATTTGTTTGCACGATCGCGATCGCCCGTCCCGACGGTACAATTGCTTTGCAAGTAGAAGGAATTTGCCGCGGCGAAATCCTGCACACTCCTCGCGGTACGGGAGGTTTCGGATATGACCCCATTTTCTACATACCCGCACAGCAACAGACTTTTGCCGAAATGACACCGGATATCAAGCGATCGCACTCCCATCGCGGTCGAGCCTTCCAGGCTTTAATACCACAAATGGCGAATATTGTCAACTCCTAATCAGAAAAAAAGCCAAAACAGGGGGTAACTGTGGCATTGGATATTGACACTTAGGTATCAGAACTAAACAGGAAAGAGGTTTTTCGTTGGCAATGACCAGTTACCAATGAATAATTACCAATTACCAATTACCAATGCCCAATGCCCAATGCCCCAGTATCTTAGATAGCCTCCAAGTTCTTTTCCCCAGTCCGAATCCGAATAATTTGTTCTACAGGAGAGATGAAAATCTTGCCGTCGCCAATCTCGCCCGTGCGGGAAGCAGCGATAATTTTATCAACCACCATGTCAACCTGATCGTTTTCCACAACAATCTCGACCTTGAGCTTTTGCAGGAACTCGACGGTGTACTCAGAACCGCGATAGCGTTCAGTCATGCCCTTCTGACGGCCAAAACCTCTAACTTCAGAAACAGTCATCCCCACAATACCAGCATTGACGAGTGCGATTTTCACTTCGTCTAGTTTAAAGGGGCGAATAATAGCTTCAACCTTTTTCAAGTTTCTCACTCCTAACAGTTAGTACCTTCGTTATATTACTTAAATCGCGTGACATCTTTTAATATCACTGCTAGTATTAAGTATTTTGTAAAATATACTACCTTATTTTGTACTCGCGATGATATTTACGCCAATCTTTAACAATATTCTCGCATTTGCCGGGGCGCGGGCTCTCGGTTCGGGCCGATCGCGGTTGAGTGAAAAAGACCCAAGCCCGGAGCCACGGATCTGCTAAAACAGAAAAAGAACGCAGGAGACAGGAGTTTTCCGAGTTTCCACATTACGCTATGTGAGATTTGCACGTATTGCTGAAAACGATAATTGCTAGAGGCGGTCAGTTAAACTATTCTTATGCACCCAGCCAGCCCTCCCCCTGACCGCAGCGGGCTTGATGCCCTACTGAGAAATCGCCCCTTCCTCGCCTTGTGGACCGGCCAGTTATTGGCCCAAGTGGCGGATAAAATCTTTTACGTATTGCTGATTATTCTGCTGAAAACAGGCGACTACCGACCCTGGCCTGTTTCTTGGCAGCATTCGGAAAATTCTATGCTGTCAGCAGTAATGATCGCCTACACGCTGCCGGCGATCGTATTTGGTTCGGCGGCCGGTATCGTCGTAGACCGCTTCTCCAAAAAGCAAATGCTCATCGGCTGCAACGTAATTCGAGCCGTATTGATTGTAGCTTTGCCGTTTTTGCCGAAAGCTTTTGTGGTTTTATTGACGATGACGTTTTTGGTTTCTACCGTAACGCAATTTTTTGCTCCTGCAGAGCAGGCGGCAATCCCCCTGGCCGTGGGGCGAGAGGGACTGATGTCAGCAAATGCGCTGTTCGCCTCGTCCACAATGGGCGGGATTATTGTCGGGATGACGATCGGCGAACCGCTGTTTAGTTGGGTCAAACACAGCTTCGGATCGGCTTCTCAAGAGTTTTTGCTGGGCGGGTTGTACCTGATATCAGCAGGTTTGATCTATGCCATGCGGATCAAAGAAACTCATGTCGGCAGCAGTGGCAAAAACGTCCATCCTTGGCAAGACCTCAAAGAAGGTTTGCGCTATTTGAAACACAATCACCTTGTCAGCAACGCGATGGTGCAGTTGACGATTTTGTATTCGGTGTTTGCAGCGCTTCAGGTGCTGGCGATCGCGCTTTCAGGCAAAATAGGTCTCAAAGAAACTCAATTTGGCTTTTTGCTGGCTGCTGCGGGAGTCGGAATGGTCTTCGGCGCAGCCTTTTTAGGCCACTGGGGCGGTCGCTTCCACCACAAACCTCTGCCGTTAATGGGTTTTTTGATGATGGGTTTTGTATTAGCAATGTTTGCCTTTACCCGACAGTTGTGGCTGGGATTCGCATTGAGCGCTTTGTTCGGTTTTGGCGCTTCCTTAATAAACGGCCCGATGCAAGCCCTGATTCAAGAGAAGACTCCAGAATCTATGCGGGGAAAAGTCTTTGGCTTGGAGAACAATGCGATTAATATTGCTCTCAGCTTGCCTTTAGCACTGACCGGCCCGCTGACTGATGCTGTCAGCAAAGCCGTGGGTTCGGATGACCTCGGCTTGCGGATCGTGTTGCTGAGTTTGGGCTTTTTGGTCTCAGTGATGGGCATGGCAGCTTGGAAACATACTCGCAAAGTCTTGCAGGATGCACTGTGAATTTTGGGAACAGGGAAGAAGGGAGAAGGAAGAAGGAAGAAGGAAGAAGGAAGAAGGAAGAAGGAAGATATAAGAGGGGATGGGTGTCAACTTAACGTCAAATGTAGTACGGATCTACTGTTTGACGATGATTGTCCAGATCCCCTGAGAGTTGGGGGGAACCGGACTATTCTATTTCCTCCCCCTTCTAAACGGGAATGGGACGGGGATCGAGACTGGCGGCTAAACGAGATTTATCAAGGGTTTTAGGCGATTGTTGACACCAATGGGAAGAGGTTCGAGGGCTTTCTTTTTGCGATCGATCTCTAACATAGCAACCGCCCTGACGGTTAGGACGTTCTGGCATTGCAAACAAACCATTGTTTTTCTTCTCTAATGCCGATCAAAACTAATGCTATACAAGCAAGCGTCATATCGCGGTCAACCGGCAGACAAGCCGCGATTTCCTCTGTTTTTTTTCTGGCTCTGCTGTTCCACAAATTCTGGGCCTGGCGATAAATGTCCGATCGCGAAATCTTTTGTAAAATCTCACCACTTAAATTTTCATAGTTTGATTAATTGAGATTAAAGTAGTATAAAAGCTTTCATTAAAAATCATAATTAGTTTAAGGAAGGAAATTCTGTGCAACTAAAAACTAAAGTGACCATCAAGCGTGCAACTGGTGGATTTGCTCTGATTGACAGCTTGATCCGCCACGGCGTCAAGCATATTTTTGGTTATCCCGGCGGCGCAATTCTGCCGCTTTACGACGAACTCTACCGCGCTGAAGAAACTGGCGCTATCAAACATATTCTGGTGCGCCACGAGCAAGGCGCCGCTCACGCGGCGGACGGCTACGCCCGCGCTACCGGACAAGTTGGGGTTTGTTTTGCTACTTCGGGCCCGGGCGCAACTAATTTGGTGACGGGGATTGCGACGGCCCACATGGATTCGATCCCGATGGTAATTATTACCGGTCAGGTGCCCCGTCCGGCAATCGGCACTGATGCGTTTCAGGAAACTGATATTTACGGGATTACCCTGCCAATTGTCAAGCATTCTTATGTAGTGCGCGACCCGAGAGATATGGCGCGAATTGTGGCAGAAGCTTTCCACATCGCGAGTACAGGGCGGCCGGGGCCGGTGTTGGTTGATGTGCCCAAGGATGTAGGTTTAGAAGAATTTGACTATCTGCCGGTGGAACCCGGATCTGTGAGAATTCCGGGCTACCGGCCGACGGTGAAGGGAAATCCTCGGCAAATTAATCAAGCAATCTATTTGCTGAAGGAAGCAAAGCGTCCTTTGCTTTATGTGGGCGGCGGGGCGATCGCAGCGGCGGCCCACGAGGAAATTAAGGAACTGGCCGAACTTTTCCAATTGCCGGTGACGACAACGCTGATGGGCAAAGGTTCCTTTGACGAAAATCATCGTTTGTCGGTGAAAATGCTGGGGATGCACGGCACTGCTTACGCTAATTTTGCCGTTACCGAGTGCGATTTGCTGATTGCTGTGGGAGCTCGGTTTGACGATCGCGTGACGGGCAAATTAGACGAGTTTGCCGCGCGCGCTAAGGTGATTCACATCGATATCGACCCGGCGGAAGTGGGCAAAACTCGCGGCCCTGATGTGCCGATTGTCGGAGATGTCCGCCAAGTTTTGATCGATTTGCTGCGCCGCTGTCGGGAGACTGGAGTTTCCGGGAAGGCCGGACAGACTGCGGAATGGCTGCACAGGATCGATCGCTGGAAACAGGACTATCCGTTAGTTGTGCCTCATTACCCAGACATTTTGGCTCCGCAAGAGGTGATTTCGGAGTTGGCTACTCAAGCGCCGGATGCTTACTACACAACAGATGTCGGTCAACATCAAATGTGGTCGGCTCAATTCTTGAACAACGGGCCGCGCCGCTGGATTTCGAGCGCTGGTTTGGGCACGATGGGTTTCGGGCTGCCGGCTGCGATGGGCGCGAAAATGGCCCTACCCGATGAGCAAGTGATTTGTATTGCTGGCGATGCTAGTGTGCAAATGAATATTCAAGAGTTGGGAACCTTAGCACAATACGGCATTAATGTCAAGATTGTGATTGTAAATAATGGCTGGCAAGGCATGGTGCGGCAGTGGCAGCAGGCGTTCTATGGGGAGCGTTATTCGTCGTCGAATATGACTGTAGGGATGCCGGATTTTGTGATGCTGGCTGAAGCTTATGGCGTGAGAGGGATGCTGGTTTCGCGACCGGAGGAACTCAAAGATGCGATCGGGCAAATGCTCGTTCATGAAGGCCCGGTGCTGATGAACGTGAAGGTGACGAGGGACGAAAACTGCTATCCGATGGTAGTTCCGGGTAAGAGCAACGCTCAAATGGTTGGTTTGCCCGATCGTAGCAAGTTGCACTCTGCGGAGTTGGTTTATTGTCCCAGTTGCGGCGCTAAGAATGTTTCGACCAATAACTTTTGTCCTGAGTGCGGGACAAAAGTTTAACTAGGGACACGGCAATGCCTTGTTTGGCAGGGGTTTAAACCCCTGCCGATCTTTCGGGTTAAGCGGTTTTTCGGGTTAAGTTGACACGCTTTGGGCAATGCGATGTCCTTACCCGGATCTGCTGTTTCACATTTAAAACCATGTCCGCTGGCATCGCATCGAGAGCTTTAATCTGTAATCTCTAAGCATATTTTATGAGCCAGTGTCTAAACCCTGATTGCCTATTCCAAGACCAGTCTGGCTATACAAAATTCTGTCAAAAATGTGGAAATAAACTGCTATTGGGCGATCGCTACGGAGCCCAAAAAATTATTGGGCAAGGAGGATTTGGGCGCACTTTTTTAGCCGTTGACGAGTATAAACCATCTAAACCTCCCTGTGTTATTAAACAATTCTACCCCCAAGTTCAAGGCACTTCTAGTATCCAGAAAGCTGCTGAGTTATTTGAGCTTGAAGCAGTCCGCCTAGAACAGTTGGGTAAACATTCTAAAATTCCCGACTTATTAGCATATTTTAGTCAAGATGGACGGCAGTATTTAGTCCAAGAATTCATCGACGGTGAAAATTTAGCCGAAGCACTAGAATCTAAGGGATATTTTAGCGAAACGCAGATTCGCGACTTGCTTAATAATTTATTGCCAGTATTCGAGTTCATTCATTCCCGCCAAGTAATTCACCGGGATATCAAGCCAGAAAATATTATTCTTAGGCAAGATAGGCAACTGGTTTTAGTTGACTTTGGAGCCGCGAAATATGCGACACAAACGGCTCTAGGGCTAACGGGAACGAGAATCGGGACGGCTGGATATATGGCACCAGAACAAGCCAACGGTAAACCGATTCATGCTAGTGATATTTATAGTCTGGGTGTGACTTGTCTGTGTCTGTTAACTGAGGTTGAACCGATTGATTTATTCGATGATAGCGAGTTTGAGTGGGTGTGGCGAAAACACTTAAAAACATCTGTAAGCTCGGAACTGAGTCAGATTTTAGATAAAATGATACAACCTGCTATTAAAAAACGTTATCAATCTGCTACTGAAGTTTTGCAGGATATTGGTACTAGATCACCTCAATTATCAGCTCAAACACCTCCACCGGCACCGCCACCAGACTCGCTTAAATCAGCGCAGGGTGTTGACTATACTCGTCTCCGGGATTTATTGACCACAGGGGAGTGGAAAGAGGCGGATCAGGAAACATTCAAGGTGATGTTAAAAGCTGCTAGACGGGAGAACCAAGGTTGGTTCGATACGAACTCGATCGAGAATTTTCCTGGCGATGATTTGCGGACGATCGACCAATTGTGGGTAAAATACAGTCAGGGTCGTTTCGGCTTTAGTGTCCAGAAAAAAATCTGGTTAGAAATAGGCGGTAAAGTTGATTATGACACTGAATGCAAGCTAGGCGATCGTGTGGGTTGGAGAAAGAGGAGAAAGGGGACGAAAGGTTGGTTGGAGTACGATGATTTAACCTTTAATCTGGAAGCACCACGGGGGCACCTCCCGTCGTGTGCGCGTGTGTTTGCGTGGGGGGGAGAAGGATTGGGTTGGGTTGTTGGGGTGTTGGGGTGGTTGGGGTTGGTTGTGTGGTTCTCTCTTCTCTCGCATCAAGAGCTGTAAGCTGTAATTTATAGCGATTTAAGCCTTTTTGCAAGTCTTTTTTATCGAACCTTATTTTGACGAAATTTAGGGTGAGTTAGCGAAGTGTAACGCACCAATTATGTTAAAAAATATACAGGTTAGATATGCCATATTAAAATCAGTAGAAGACCTAAAAGTTTTCAGACCTAGGGATAGCACATTAGAAAATCATCCCCTATTTAAAGAAGAGGACAAAAAGCAGATAAATGCTGATATTCTCGCTGAAGAAGGTGAGTTAGAAACAACAATAAGATGTAAATAAACTTTGTGGTTTACTCAAAATAGGAAAATTCGCGGGAGTGGCAAATGAATCTTTATTTGGGAATAGATTTCGGCACGACAGGCGCCCGATCGACTGTCATAGACTCCCAGGGTACAATACATTCTGAGACAGCATATACCTTTGCCAACAACGGCCAACAACAGCCTGAATTGCCCTCGGTGTGGCAAAATGCGCTGTGGGATTCGATCGAGCAAATTCCCCCAACAATCCGCAATCAGGTAAGGGCGATCGCCATTGACGGCACATCTTCAACTGTCATGCTGTGCGATACCGAGGGTGTACCCGTATGCGAACCGATTTTATACAATGATGCGCGCGGTGCAGCGGTGACAGAGAGGTTGCGGGCGATCGCGCCGGATAACCACACAGTATTGAGCGCTACATCCAGTCTGGCAAAACTCCTGTGGTGGCAGGAGGGCGGGCTAGAAGCCCACCCCACAAAACAATTGAGCCTTTGTGGAACAGGCATCTTGCCTGTGGTTGAGAAGCTTTATTTCCTGCATCAAGCTGACTGGCTGGCATTTCTGCTGCACGGCAAATTAGGAATTAGCGACTATCACAATGCTTTGAAACTCGGTTTCGAGGTTGATACTTTGTGCTATCCGAATTGGCTGATAGAGGGAATTGCGGGCGCTGCAACTCCTCAATTGCCGCAAGTTGTCGCACCGGGCACGCCTGTGGGGGAAGTGAGAGCTCAAGTGGGCGATCGCTTCGGTTTTCCCCGCGATTGTATGATTTGTGTTGGCACAACCGATAGCATTGCAGCATTTTTAGCAAGCGGTGTCAATTCACCAGGGGAAGCAGTAACTTCTCTCGGTTCTACTTTAGCAGTCAAACTGTTAAGTCATACCCGCGTAGATGATTCTAGATACGGCATTTACAGTCACAAATTAGGCGATTTGTGGTTAGTTGGAGGTGCTTCTAATACTGGAGGTGCGGTGTTGCGACACTTTTTTACTGATGTTGAGTTGGACAATTATAGCACACAAATCGATCCAGAACAAGAGAGTTTGCTGGACTATTACCCATTGTTGAAAAAGGGCGATCGCTTTCCGATTAATGACCCGAACTTGCCGCCCCGACTCGAACCGCGTCCAACTGATTCAGTGGAATTTCTGCACGGTTTGCTAGAAAGCATAGCGCGGATTGAAGCGCGGGGATATCGATTATTGCAAGAATTGGGTGCAACTCCTTTGACAAAAGTTTATACTGCTGGCGGCGGGGCAAAAAATTCGGTTTGGAGTGCGATTAGAAAGCGTTATTTAAAAGTCCCAGTTGAAACGCCAATTCATACTGCGGCTGCTTATGGGACGGCGTTATTAGCAATGCGAAGTGTTACAGATTAGACTTATTGCATAAATCTTGGATGGATAGGAAAACCGCAGATGTATGCAGATTAACGCAGATGCTTTGCAATATACTTTGCGAAGGGAGGTAATCTTGTTTATTGAAGCGGTTTCAACCGCCGCAAACTCTGATATTTTTACTTAAACTCGCTGCAACTTAGCTGTTCTCGGATCGATGATTTTTCTGCCCAAACCCGAAAACTTAATTGCCAGGTTAGTTTTGTCGCCCGCCCCTAAAACGTGGGTAATTTCTCCCACTCCAAAAGCATGATGAAAAACCCGATCGCCGGTTTGCCAATCCACCGATTGTACGTTGGTTCCCGCTTGAGAACTACCGGAATTTGCTGCTGAATTATTAGTTTTTCCCTTAGATGCAGCCGTTTTCCCCGCTGGAGTTTTCTTCGCACTTCCAGCCAGCAAATGTGTCGGTAATTCCCCTAAGAATAGCGAAGGGGTGCAGTGTTCCCGGAAACCTCCCCAGAGGCGGCGTTCGCGAGTGTGGGTGAGAAATAGCAATTCCTGGGCGCGAGTGATGCCAACGTAGCACAAACGGCGTTCTTCTTCGATCGCTTTCGGGTCGTCCAAACTGCGGAAATTGGGAAATAAACCCTGTTCCATTCCGACTAGAAATACTACGGGAAATTCTAGCCCTTTTGCGGAGTGCAGGGTCATCAGCGACACGCGGGAATCTTCTTCCTGCAAGTCATCTAAATCGGATGCTAAAGATGCTTTTGCTAAAAATGATGTCAGCGTCGGTTCTTCGTTTTGTTCTTCAAATTGTAGCACTGCATTGTACAATTCTCTGACGTTTTCTATGCGGTTTTCTGCTTCCTCGGTTCCTTGATTTTTCAAATCTTCAATGTAGCCTGAATCTTGGATAATTCCTTGGACAATTTGCGAAGCTGGCAGAGTTTCAACTTGCGATTGCCAACGACCAATCATTTCGGCAAACTTAATAATAGCTTTTGCCGATCGCCCTGCGAGAGTATTGACAGAAGATTCATCGCTGAGGATTTCCCACAACGGAATGCCTAACTGACTTGCAGCGTCTTCGATTTTGGAAAATGTGGTATCGCCAATGCCGCGGCGGGGAGTATTGATGATGCGTTTGAGGCTGACGCTATCGTCGGGATTGGCGAGCGCCCGCAGGTATGCTAGGATATCTTTGATTTCTTTGCGATCGTAAAACTTTAGGCCGCCGACAATATTGTAAGGAATGTCTAAACGCATTAACGCTTCTTCAAAGGATCGAGATTGAGCGTTTGTGCGGTAGAGAATCGCAAAGTTACTGCCGTTTTCGTATTCGGAGTTTTGGCGCTTTAAGGAATGAATTTGACCTGCTACAAATTCCGCTTCATCTATTTCGTTGTCGGCGCGCCAGACAACAATCGGAGCTCCCGGTTCGCGAGTCGGGCGCAGAATTTTTTCGATCCGTTCGGTATTGTGTTCTATCAAGTGGTTCGCCACTTCCAGGATGTTTTCGCGCGATCGATAATTTTCCTCTAATTTTACCATTGTCTGAGTTTTCTCGTCGGACAAACCATCTCCGAAATCCTCTTGAAATTCCAGCAATATGGTATAATCTGCCATGCGAAAGCTGTAAATTGATTGATCGACATCGCCCACGACAAAAATCGAGCGGTTTTGCCATTTATCGAAGCTTTTCGGATCGGCGTTATTTGTCACCAACATCCGAATCAAATCGTATTGAGTGCGGTTAGTATCTTGGTATTCGTCAACTAAAATATGGCAAAACTTTTTATGCCAGTAACTTAATACTTCCTCGTTTTGGCTCAAAAGTTTAACGGGAACAAGGATTAAATCGTCAAAATCTAGGGCATTGTTGGCTGCTAAAGCGTCTTGGTAGCGACTGTAAACATCGGCAATCACGCGACCTCGATAATCCGGTTCTGCTGCTTGGTATTCTTGAGGCGACAACCCTTTATTTTTAGCGTTGCTGATGATATAGCGGACTTTGCGCGGATCAAATTTCTTGTCGTCAAGATTGAGAGTTTTTGTGACGATTTGTTTGACAAGACTTTGAGCATCTGACTCGTCAAAAATAGAAAAGTTTTTCTTCCACTGGCGGCCTTTTTCGTCTTGATATTTCTCTATGTCGTAGCGGAGAATGCGGCCGCACAAAGAGTGGAAAGTACCCATCCAAATGTGTTTGGTAATTCTCTGGTAAATTTGCGATCGCAATTTCGTCTGGACATTCGGGGCTAACTCTACCAAAGGTTTGCCATATTCCGCTTCAGCTTGCTGAGTTGCCAGCAATTTCTCAATTCTTTCTTTCATCTCCCGGGCGGCTTTATTCGTAAATGTCACCGCCAGAATATTTTCAGGATCGACTCGATGCGTGCGAACTAAGTTAGCAACTCGGTAAGTTAGAGCTCTGGTTTTGCCGGAACCAGCGCCCGCTACTACTAACAGCGGCCCGTTATAATGGGCGACTGCTTGGCGCTGAGATGGGTTGAGGTGGCTGAGGAAATCAGTGGTTTGAGTCATAGCTAGAAAGTTAGTTTAATTTTTTAAGGGGTAAATAATACTTGGTATGCGATACCGCGAGTTTTTTTAAGGTAAAGTGCGCCTAGCGCACTATATATTATAACTAGAACGGTGATTATTGAAACTTTAAATATTTTTGGGCTAAGCGAGTTGTTTAAGGTAATGTGCGCAATGCGCACCAGACACTATAACTAGATAGGTAATTTTTTTAACGTTTAAATATTTGTTTCAGCCACATGGCAGTTAATATTCCCAATCCAATCCAAATGGCAATAATTACAGCAGCCGCCGCCCGATTTATCGGTTTTCCTCCCTGTATTTGGGCGGCTGCTTTTTGGCGACACTCGGCTAAAACCTGTGGCGGAATCATCTTCAGTACCAGCCAAATTCCCACAGGTACAATTATCAAATCGTCCAAATAACCGAGAATCGGTATGAAGTCAGGAATTAAATCGATCGGGCTAAAAGCATAGGCAACCGTAAGGGCTGCTAAAATTCTGGCGTACCAAGGTACTCTCTGGTCTATACTGGCTAAATAAACAGCGTAAGTCTCTTTTTTTAGTCGGCGAGCCACTTCTTTTAACGATTGCATATAATAATGACTAATAACTAATGACTAATAACTAATGACTAATGACTAATAATTTTTTTAGTTGCTAAAAATGTAACAAGCCGGATATTTAGCAATTTCAGTGAGAAGGTAAAGTATAGCATCTGTCGTATGTGAGGAGCATCAAGTTGATGAATTCAAATTTGCAACGTGGCGATCGCATTAATTTCCGCAGTCTGTTAACAGCGTTGTGTTTAACCTTAACTCTCGTCAGTTTCGCGGGATTAGATCCGGCGGCTGCTCAAGAACAGCGGATGAGAACGCTGAGTGTCACTGGGCGGGGTGTGGAAGCAATTCCGACAACCCAAACTCAAGTTGCTTTGGGGGTTGAGGTGCAGGGGAAAACGGCAGCCGAGGTGCAGCAGGAAGCGGCGAGGCGATCGTCCGCTGTGGTAGCATTGCTGCGATCGCGCCAAGTGGAAAAACTCGAAACGACCGGCATCACCCTGAACCCGACTTACAGCTACGAAAACAACCAGCAGCGCCTAACAGGGTATATTGCTACGAATACCGTCAGTTTTCGCCTTAATACTCAATCTGCTGGCACTTTGCTCGACGATGCAGTGCAAGCGGGAGCAACGCGAATTCAAGGTGTGAGCTTTGTGGCCGCCGACAGTGCGATCGAACAAGCTCAAAAACAAGCACTCAAAAAAGCAACTCAAGACGCTCAAGTCCAAGCGGATGCAGTCTTTAGCGCGCTCAACCTGAAGCGGGGAGAGATTCTGGGCATTCAAGTCAACGGTGCGAGCCCGCCGCCTCCTACTCCTATGTATCGGCAACTTGCTGGTGCTCGCGCTGCTGCTGATGCTACAACGCCAGTGGTGGGAGGAGAACAGCAGGTAGAAGCTTCTGTAACTTTGCAAATTGGATATTAAAATTAAATAGTTAGGGGTTGAACTGGCCACCTCAGCTTGACCCTAACTATTTCTCGATTTATCGAGCAGCTTTGTCTACAACAAACTTTAGCCGTTTTAACCACTTCTGCCAGTAGTCGAGCAAGTGTTCGCGTTCCAAGACAAATATTTCCGCATCTTCGCCCTGAAGAGCCACAGCAATGAAAGCATTAATTTTTTTTACTTTTAGTATAAAATATTCTATATTTTTAGCTAAAATGCCATTTCAGTAAACATCGGGATTGAAAATTTTTAAAATTTATAAATCCATAACCCGAACGTTTAATCAGTTTTAGCTTATTATTAATTCCCTCGACCACCCACTGGTTGTTCTACGATCGAAGTACGCAATCTATGATAAAAGTACGCAATAATTTCATGCAGCCATCTAATAATTGTCTTCTGACTGTTCGGGAAATAATTTTGAGCTTCAGATCACCACATCTCAATTTCAAGAGTCCGACTAACCAATCATTTGCCTCCTAAAAAATTGCGGATTTTTTCTTTTAATTCGTGCATTGTTTTCAATCTAGGAAAAACCTCTTTTACTTCCGCTAGTTTCTGACTTTGTTGTTTATCAAAATATTTTTTGTTCTTCAGAAGGGCATATTTACTCTTTGGGAATTCCTCTAAAGCATGACTATAACTTTTTTTTATGCTGCGACTTAGCCGTTTGTAGTGACTTCTCTAATTGGCGCTTTTCTTATTTTATTTGCGAATCCATCTCTTGATTTACTTGTACCATCACATGAAATTCTGGGATGTTCCGGTTCCTCAATAATTCATACGGCTATTCAGCAACGCCTAATTTCCTTCTTTGAGGTCATAGTTACCCATCCACCCTAAAATGACTTACCTTTTCATTCTAGCTAACAACAGCTCACCCTTAATAGTCAAGTCTGTCAACACTTGATGTCATTATTTTATTTTTTATTTAAATTCTGTTTTTAATTATTATATTGTTAGCATACTAAGTCATGAAAAACCAAATTAATTTGCAGGTAGTATTAAAGAAAAATCCGACAAAAAAGTTTACTCAATCCCGAAACATGGAAAAACCGAATTAACACCTATCAAGGCAATCCATTGTGGTTAAAAATAGTTGCCACCACCATTCAAGAAATATTCCGAGGCAGGGTTGCAGATTTTTTGAAATATGATAGGCTATTTCTAGGGGAAGAATTGGCAGCAACATTGCACCCGCAGATAAATCGTTTGTCAGAATTAGAGAAAAAGCTAATCTCCCAGCTCAGCCGCGAAGCAAATTCAGTTTCAATAGAGCAATTGCTACAAAATGCCGATTTATCGCCCTCCGATTTATTCAACGGGCTGCAATCTTTGGGGAGGCGATCGTTAGTGGAAATAGAAGAACAGGAGAATGAAACGCTATTCAGCGTTTGTCCTGTGGTGAGACAATATGTAATATCAAATCCATTTAATTAGCCACGATATCTGTAGCGAGACGGCAATGCCGTGTCTCCCATTTTGAGGACACGGCATTGCGATGTCCCTACCCGCAGCGATGATTTAATATGAAATATGAATACTGCTGAACCTTCATTAACTAAAACTGAATTAAGACGATCGCTCCTCAACACCCGCAAATCCCTATCAGCACAAGAATGGAGACAAAAGAGCGATCGCCTCTGCTACCGCCTGCAAAACTCGCCTCTATTCAACCAAGCAAAAACAATCCTCGCCTACTTCAGTTGTCGCCAAGAACCAGATTTAAGTCCCCTATTTACATCTTCTGTGGAGGAGGCATCTTGCCTGCTCAATTCTGGAGACAGGCAAGATGCCTGTCCCACAAATGCCATTCCCACCCCTAAAAAATGGGGATTTCCTCGGTGTGTCGGCAAAGAGCTATCTTGGCACATCTGGCAGCCCGGAGATGCTTTACATACTGGAGCTTATGGCATACTCGAACCACTGCCGGATGCTCCTAAAATAAACCGCTCAGAAGTAGATTTAATCCTCGTACCCGCTGTAGGTTGCGATGTTCGCGGCTATCGCTTGGGCTACGGCGGCGGCTATTACGATCGAATGTTCAGTTTAGCTGAGTGGGAATCAAAAATTGCGATCGGCACAATCTTTGAATTTGCCTTGCTCGCCCAACTACCAGTAGACTCGTGGGACAAACCGCTGCACGGAATTTGCACAGAAATAGATTTGACAATCGTACAGCAAAAATCAAGAAGGTCGATCGAGCAATAAATTTTCAGTAATTATCCCTAGATCCATTTTTATATATAGCAACCGTCAGGGCGGCGCCGGACGAAAAGCGCAATACATCTTCGATCGCCAGAACGTAAACAATTAAACCGATCGAGCTGACGGGGTGACAACCGCTTCAAAACCCGCACCAGTGGTGGATTGACCCAACTTGAACTCTCAAAAGATGGGGTCGAAATTATTAAGTCGCTCCATCTGTTAATTATGTTTCGTCAATCTTATCAGAACCATTTGGGGGGGTGACAACCGGCCCCAAAGCCAGATGAGGTAAAGGGTGAGCTGATTTTTGGTAACAAAAGATAGGCAGCCTGTGTTATTACACGCTAGTCTATCTCAAAAAGTATGTTACCAAGATTTTATCAGACCCACTTACAAAAACAACCGATCCAGACCCAATTTATTCTACTCACAATCTTGCTCTCTTTAAGACAATCCTAGAAACAAGTAAGATTAGAACGGCTCGCACTCCTTATTGCCCTATCCCATTACAACTGAAAGTCGGCGCCGCAAATTGCCGAGATTTTTGGAAATACCTCAATTAGCGATCGCACGCTCTTTGGTTTCCCTTAATCACTTATTGGTTAACGGGACTTAAACAAATTTCAAGCCCAAACAGAGCATCGAACTTGCTATGTGTAAGGCGAATAAGTCACCATTATCTTGCAGCCAACCGATAAATCGATCGGATATAGCTGTTCTAAAAGCTGACAAGGCAGAGCGTAAATATTTTCAAAGGTTTGTTAGCCCAACGCCTTCTGAATCCTCCGGTTAACTGTTGCCAACAAATAAAACGGTAGGCGCCGAAAACTAATATCAAGTGTCTGTGAAGGCTTTTTATGCTTCTCAATTGATATTCTTTTAACCCTAACCAACATGAGATATTCACGGTAAAATACTTCCACCCAATTACGCCCTTGAATAAGTTGTGATTATCCCTTCTCCTGTCGCTTGGGTTCCGAGGGCATTAGTAAGTCGCTTCTGTCAAAAAATGGTGTAATTGGTGGTAAACCACTCCTACTGCGTTGTTTGACATCAGTGTTAAGTTTTTTCGCTCACGCAAGATCCAAAAATCCCACCAAATAGTGTCTCAACCCTTTTTTTGGGCTTGATGGCTAAACACATCATCGAACCGATCGCACCATTGCTCAAAGCATGGGGGCATGGCGTCAGGCGTGGTTTCTTTCAAGGGTGTAGTTTGACGTAAAATCCTTATCCTATATACATTATAAGCTCTTTACTCTTATTTCATTGTTTAAGTCCCGCCAATTGTTCCAGCGCTGCATTGGTTTCAATGTTGTGACTTCCATCACTGGTAACACGGACTTGGTTCACCCAATACTTTCAGTATTATCACTGAAAAAAACCAGCACCATCACTTGCTCTCCGGAGAAACCAGGAGATGATTAAGGTGTCGAGTTCAAAACAATCCCATGTCTCCAGTTAACCTTCTCCCCGGCGCTATCAACGAATTAATCGCCACTGTCACCGATACTCACCGCCTTACTAAAGCTGACCGCTACGGCATGATGGCTGCCATCCTCGATGAGTCCATCAGCGAAGAAGAACGCGGCTCGCTCGATCGCCTGATTCGCTCCCTGGTCAAAGGTCGGATTCAAGTCACTGATGAACTTTCCATCGTCTCGTAAACAGAAAGCTGGTTGAGAACTCGATACTCTACAACAGCTTTCCATTAGAAAAGCTTAGACAAGTCACTTATATAACTCTCTAGGGATAGCTTTTTGTATAATGCTTTTGACATAGACGATTAGCGTTGGCAACTTCATCAACATTATGACGGATAGCATCCAGCATCTCATCGAGCCGCACATTCAAGATTTGGGTGGATTCCAAGCCCGCCGCCTGCTTCCCTCAAACGTTCTAGCACTGGTAGGCCCGTTCATCTTTTTTGACCATCTCGGTCCTGCGGTGTTTCCACCCGGTCGCGGCGTGGATGTCAGACCGCATCCCCACATCAACTTAGCGACCCTCACCTACCTGTTTGAAGGGGTTTTGATCCACCGCGATAGTGTCGGCAGCGTTCAAGAAATCCGTCCCGGCGCGGTGAACTGGATGACGGCAGGGCGAGGCATTGTCCACTCCGAACGCACGCCCCAGGACGAGCGCAGTAAAGAAGCCATCCTGCACGGCATCCAAACCTGGATAGCACTTCCCGACGAACACGAAGAAACCGACCCCTGGTTTCGGCACCATCCAGCAACCGATCTGCCTACTTGGGAGGATACAGGAGTTTCGTTCACCCTGATTGCGGGTGATGCCTATGGTCGCACTTCCCCAGTTCAAATATTTTCACCCATGATTTATCTGGACGTGCAACTGACTCCTGGAACAGAATTTACCTTACCGGGCAATTACAGCGAACAAGCGGTTTACAGCGTGACAGAGGGGCTTGCGATCGATGGAGTGCCTTTAGAACAGCATCGGTTGGCGGTTCTAACTTCAGGCACATCGGCAAACATTTCTGCTTCAGGCACGGCTCGGTGTATTGTGATTGGCGGTGAACCTGTCGGCGAGCGGCATAAGTGGTGGAATTTTGTTTCGAGCCGGCACTCGCGCATTGAGCAAGCTAAACTCGATTGGAGAGAGGGACGGTTTGCTCAGGTTCCTCAAGAGACAGAATTTATCCCGCTGCCAGAAGAGCCGCCTGCTCAAGCAGAACAGCCATTGTGAATAGCCCCAGCCATATCAAAATTAAGGAACTGTTTTTTGATTCAGAATCCGGTCTTTTCTCCTCCACTTTTAGCGGATATTATTCCTAAACATTGGATGGCGTTAGGTGTTAAGCGCGGAAAAAAGAGCGAGGGCGCGGGGCATAGCAAGGTATTCCTGAACCTTTTTGGCAATCGACCTCCAACTAAGTTTCATTACTGTTTAAAGAATATTTTTAGCGAACACGGAAACGCGATCGCCCCTACCCCTGCACATCCTTTAATATCATGTCCGGTCGATTGACGGTGATACGATCTTGAAAAACACCACCCCTTCAGATCGAGAATGCCAAGACGAATTACGATCGCACCTCATCTGATCCCAGAAGAGCTTGATGGCTCGTTTCCGTCAGGCCAAAACAACCACGAGGGCCCATCATTACCAAATTATTTGGCTGCTGGCTTGCGGGAAAACCACTGCAGAAGTAATGGCGGTAACAGGTTATAGTCGCGGTTGGATTTATGAAGCGAGTCTGGGGATACAACGATTATGAACCAGACTCTCTCGGAGATCGGCGCTGCCTTGCATACCGATCGGGACCCTCTACTCAATGATGTAGAACAAGCCTTATTGTGGCAAGTCCAAAAGCAGCCTCCCCTCTATTGGTGGCCAGAGCCAAAAACTTCATCAACGTGAGGCTCCACGCACGCTCCCTCACACTCAGGAGGCAACGAAAGACAGACTCGCGGGCGAAATCTGGCGCGTCATAAATCACGGGAGGCGCGATCGCTGTGTCGATCGCATCCCCCATAGCATCAATTGTCAAGATCGAGCGCGTCAGTTCCCTGAGATTCACGCGATCGACAATGAGAGTTTAGTTGAGATGACGGCTATTGTCGGGTCGTACACTCCATCGGGCGTACATTCCAGAGTCAACGCCTTGACGGGGTGACAACAAGCGCTCCCAAAAGAATGCTTAGATGGAGATGAACTGTCGATCGTATCACGGTCAATCGATCGGGCATGATATGAATTGGGATTGATGGGCAAAGGGCGCAAATGGTTCGGAACGACTACCACAAAGCCTTACCGCGCCACTCGGCTAGCGTAATCTGAATAAAAAGATTTATCTAAAAGCGCACCTTGCAATAAAAGTACGATCGACAAAGAGTAATTGCCCGAATTAATATCGGATGGTTTGGGATAATAAATGTCTTGTAAATCTTTATTAGCAGATATCGTTGTGCTGTAAAAACCGATTTATTTTAAGGGCGGTCAATAATACATGGTTGTTATAACCCTGCCAAATTTTATTAAAAAAAATATTTTTAAAAGTGGTGAATCGGAATTTCGATTGCCAATGTCGCCCCTTGAGCGGGTACCGAAAGACAACGGATTTGCCCGCCGTGGTTGTCCACTACAATAGCATAGCTAATCGATAACCCCAAACCCTTTCCTTGACCCACTTCCTTCGTTGTAAAAAATGGCTCAAATATGCGTTGTTGAATATCTTCAGTTATGCCGGGCCCATTATCAGTAATATCAATACCCACTTTTAAGTCGGAGAGTAACTTCGTGCAAATAGTAATAGTAGGGATGGGGCTGTTATCATCTGCCTCTTTTGCCCAACTTTTTTGTGATTGCAACGCATCAATAGCATTAGTCAGGACGTTCATAAAAACCTGATTCATTTGCCCCGCATAGCATTCTATTTTGGGCAAAGCCTCATACTCTTTTATCACTTTAATTATCGTTTGATCGGCTTCATTTTTCAGCCGATGCTGCAAAATCATCAGTGTACTTTCAAGCCCTTCATGGATATCCACGGCTTTCAACTCAGCTTCATCTAATCGGGAAAAATTTCGTAGCGATTGCACTATTTCTCCGATTCGGTCAGCTCCTATCCTCATAGAAGCAATTAGCTTCGGCAAGTCATTCCTGAGAAAAGTGAAATCGATCGCCTCCAGTTGTTCCTGGATAGCTGCTGTGGGATTGGGGAAATCTTCTGCGTAGAGTTGCACCAGCCTCAGCAAATCTTCAGTGTACTCCCTTACGGGCGAGAGGTTCCCTTTAATGAAGCTAATCGGATTGTTAATTTCGTGAGCTACCCCCGCTACAACATTCCCTAAACTTGACATTTTCTCGCTTTGGATGAGTTGAGCTTGCGTATGTTGTAACTGTTGTAGAGTCAGGGTAAACGCATCTAAATTAAGTTGACAAAAAATCATATTTGTGCCTGAGCTAGTATCTGAGAAAACCATTCTTA
>NZ_JAUBQD010000075.1:11896-30333 GCF_036701085.1 Microcoleus sp. Pol7_A1 | reverse complement strand
TGCCGGGAAACTGGCAAGCACGGTTTCGGACGGGAGGGGTGGAATAGTAATGTTCCCCTCGACCCTCTCAATAGGACGTGATATTAAGAAACGTAACAAATAAGCCCCTAAGTAGCTTTCGAGGAAGCTTACAAGCACAAAAGCATCCTAAATTGGCTGACTATTCAACCAAGTTTGAGAAGGCAGAGTATAACTAATACTCTGCCTTCGTACAGACCCAAAAAGCGTCCATCTTTTACTGCCAAGTATTTCAGGCTTTGCTACTTCAAGTCATTTTGTCTTATATTTAAAAAACTTTACGTCTTGTCCTCGGAATGCGCGTATCTCGGCTATACCCCCATTTATACCGATACCGGTAAAGGAAAGTTGCGGCTAAGTTTTCTCAAACTTATAGTGCTCACGCTCCTACCTACAACGGCTTCAAGCAACCGGGGCGAGCGCTGTATTCGCTACATGGCTCACACCCTTCAATTAAGCCTTGCGGTAAATTAAAGTCGCCACCTCTTGAGTATTCGCTATTCGCGAATGTAGAATAAAGGAACAATGCGCGAGCTCATCCGCTATGCTAAAACCCCAAGATATCCTTGCAATACTCAAAGTCCACAGTTGGGATTCAACGAACTGGACGTACAGTTCTCTCGCTCAAAGCTTGGGCATGAGCGCATCAGAAGTTCATGCTGCCCTTGAGCGTTCTGAAGCTGCCGGTCTGTATTATGGCTCCGAGCGGAAAATTTTGAAGCAAGCGGTGTTGGAATTCCTGGTTCACGGGCTGCGCTATGTATTCTACGCCCAGCCAGGCCCCCTCTCGCGGGGACTGCCAACAGCACATTCTGCTGAGCCATTGAAAAGCAAGCTGGTTGCCTCACCATCTGAGGTTTACGTCTGGCCTGACCCTCAAGGTGTCGTCAGAGGGCAGGCAATCGCGCCTCTGTACCGCTCAGTCCCCCAAGCTGCCAGTAACGATCCAAAACTTTATGCCTTGCTCAGCTTGATTGACGCTATTCGAGTTGGTCGGGTGCGGGAGCAACGTTTAGCCGCTAGCGAACTTGAAAAGAGGATCGTCGCTCTATGAATCAGCAGATATTCATGCTGGAAACAGTCGCCCGGGTACTCTCTCAAGTACGCACTACCATCGTCTTCACAGGAGGAGCAACGATATCCCTGTATCTGGACGAAGTGGCGGCTCCTGACATTCGACCTACCGATGATGTTGATTGTGTTGTCGAAATCATGTCCAGAGCTGAATATTACAACTTCTCGAACTTGTTGCGAACCCTTGGGCTTCAAGAAACTACAGAATCAGGCGCACCCCTATGTCGCTGGCAGTATGAGGGCATTTCAATTGATGTCATGCCGTGCGATGAATCGGTGCTGGGGTTTTCCAACCGCTGGTACAAGCCAGGTATTGCTAATTCTATTCGCTACCAACTTCCAAGTGGTAGGCAAATCCTAATTTTTTCAACGCCTTACCTCCTCGCTTCCAAAATAGAAGCTTTCATTGGTAGAGGTGGGGGTAACTTTTATTTTAGTTCTGATATTGAAGACATCGTAGCATTGCTTGACGGGCGTTTTAGTTTGTTCGAGGAAGTGCAGCAAGCTGACGAAGAAGTGAAAGCATTTTTATCAGGATGGTTTCGAGCCGAGCTTGCAAATCTGTGCGAAATCGCGCCTGCTTTCCTCTCACCCGTTGCTAAAATTTCAGGTCGCACTCGCTTGCTATTGCAAAGAATTGAAAGGCTGGCGATGATAGTTTAGTTGACTGCTAGCAATAGACGGCAGCTCGCACTTGATCGAGGTAAGCCTTACACTCGCGAACAGCCTCAACGGAGCGCAAAAACCAGATAGTCCAGCCTCAACTTTATTGCTGGCATAGTGGGTACTACGCTACAAAATCGCTTCATAAATTTTAGCTGCCTGCCAATTTTCTCACACTTGCTCAACTTGATTTTTAATTCAATTCCGATGCCACAACTTGACTATTAAGTCAATCCACTTGTTGTTAAAAACGCTAAATAATTAGCTAATTGTTGCGTCAGCTAAAGTCAGGGATTTGCAGTATAAAGTCAGGGATTTGCAGTATAAAGTCAGGCAAGTGCAGGTATTTGCAGGAACTGCACTCTACCTGTATTTACCGGAAAATATCCTGCAAATGCCTGACTTTTTCGGTCAAATTACTGCTTTTTTGTGCTGTTCGTGCCTTTGCTTGTTGAGGCAGGTTATGGCTGTTCTCTCTCGGTAGCAAGCAATGGTTTTGCGATCGCAAACCGGACTTTTACGTGCAGGAAGAGAAATAATGCACCCTCCTTTTACGGAAGCCTAACCGTAAGGTCGGGTTTAATACTTTCTTTAGCTTTAATGACAATTGTAACTATTTGTACTACGATTTAAGCTGAATATTCTATAGCTCTAAGAAATTAGAGGGAGAAAATGCTTCAAAAGCAATTCAACAAGCTCATCACTTATTCAAGTGAGATCGCACCTAAATCCACTATTCTATACAAATAAAGAAAATTATAGTCAGTCTCTACCTTAATAAACTGTCTAAACAGCCCTCTCCAATTGGGGGGGATAAAATCACCTGAATAGCGCTTGTCGATTACAGTTGTTAACTTGTATCTTGGTAAGAGGTTTTTACTGATTAAAAACTATGAAAATTTTATCGGAAGTCAAACCTAGAGAGCTGCTCTCCAACCATATTCACATTCGCCTCACTGACTCTGACTACAATCAAATTAAAGCAAGAGCAGAGCAAGTAAATTTGAGCATGAGCGACTTCATGCGCCGTGCAGCTTTGAGGAGAACCATGCCACGCCCTCTAGCTGCATTTGACTTAAAAGCCTATCAAGTTTTATGCAAGATTGATGCCCAATTGAGAATTGCCGGAAACAACCTCAATCAAATTGCTAAAGCTTGCAATAGTGCTGTGGCATTGGGGGAGCCCGTTGTTGTCAATACAGGACTCTTAGAAAGCGTACAGCAACTCATTCGAGAGAACGGAGGTACAATTAAAACAATAGTTGCAAACCTTGCCAAATCTACAGTACGCTAATTATTAACAAGCCTCGGCTTTACCGCCTGAGCAATCGATTCTGTGCAACTGACGGCTTTTCGGTTATGATTGGCAAACAAATCAAAGGTACAGGCTTTCGGGGCTGTCTGAACTACGTGCTGGGCAAAAAAGACGCTTACCTGATTGGCGGCACTATGTGCGGACAAACTCCTGAAGAACTCGCTGCTGAATTTGGCATCGCCCGACAACTAAGACCTAACCTGAAAGTAGCAGTTTTTCACGCCACTTTATCTGTCGATAGCACCGAAAAACTAGAAGATTCTGAAGAAAATGACCAACGCTGGCTGGCGATTGCAGCCAACTACATGAAAACGATGGAATTTGACAACAACCAATACGCAGTTGTCAAGCACAGCGATACAGAACACGACCACATCCACATCGTCGCCAGTCGCATTTGCCTCGATGGAGGTGTTGTTGACGATAGTTGGGATTATTACAAAAGCCAAGAAACTATTCGCCAACTCGAACGGAACTACAACCTGGAAACTGTTACACCCAGTTGGGAAACAGACAAGCGAGCTCAGACTACAGGAGAACACAGGCAATTAAAAAGCAAGGGAAACAAAAGTGTCAGGGTGCAATTGCAAGACCTAATTAATGAAGTTACCCAAGACAACCCAAGTATGCCAGAATTCGTTGAGCGGTTGCAGCAACAAGGCCCAGAGGTGCAAGTCAGATTGACTCGAACTGGCTTCAGTAAAGGCATTTCTTACAATTTAGATGGAGTCGCTTTAAGTGGCACTCAGTTGGGTAAAGCCTACAGTTTTGCTGGATTGCAGAAGTATCGAGGCGTTAGCTATGACAAAGGGCGAGATAACGCCCTAATTGAAGCTTTAATGCAGCCACAAAACTTAGCTATTGCCCCCAGCGAGGCAGAGAAAAATGAGTTAGAGTCGTCACAATCCGAGTTAGGAGCAACCCTATCTGCAACAGCAAATGAGTTAGAGTTGTCACAATCTGACCTAGAAACAACTACACTTGGAACTCCTGCAACAGCAAATGAGTTAGAGTTGTCACAATCTGACCTAGAAACAACCACACCTGCAACTCCTGCAACAGCAAATGAGTTAGAGTTACAATTATCAATCCTGCCTGAACGTGATGAAACTCAGTGGCAAAAAGTGCGTTCGCATCTAGCAGTCGAGTACAGTTTACCTTTAGAATTGCTTAATTTATTGCACTCTCATTCTTGGTTGTATGCCGACTCAGAAAAGGCTGTCTTTACAGGACGGACGCTTGAGGGAGAAGCCCAGTTCGCTTTTGTCCTCGATGAAAGAGGCAACTTTACTACAACCCATCCCCTGTCATCTGAAGCTGCTTTCTGGGTAGCCACTACCGGAGAAATTGAGCGAGCTGTGATTGCCTGTAACCCAATCGAAGCCCTTTCAATTTTGCTTATTGAACAGGATAACTCTACAACAGCACCAGCGACACTTTACCTAGGAATTGAACGAGCTTCACAACTGCCTATACAATTCTTACAAGAAGTGGATAGCGTTATTATAGCGATTGCAGAAGATTCTATGCTTGCTAGAAATGCAAGCGAGCTGCTACCGAATACAGAACTTGTTAATCCACAGTCAAGTTGGAATGATATTTGGATACAATTAATTGAGCAAGAACAGCAAACTCAAAAACAAAATAACCAACAGTATAAACAGCGCATCCAAGAAATTGAATTGGATTAGCTTTTACAGCTTTAAAAATTGATACGACTTACGCAACTGAGGAATTTTTAGACTATCGAACACTCGGCAGACATAGCGAGCGCCGTCGATGTGCCTTGCCCCAGGGCCAGCCACACAGGTGAATGAACTTATCACCCTATTCTCCCAACTTCAATCCTATAGCCCACATTCCGCACCCTGAACTGTCACACTACGAATTTTCGGAGTTTGGCTAAATCGAACTGGCGAGCGCAAGTCCAATTTCCCACTTGTGTGTATAAAAAATGATTAATTGGGTTCACAAAATTCCGCCAAAACCGATTGTGACAGTCGAGGGTGCGGAATGTGGGTTTGAGTGTGCAGAATTTACGTCTGATAGGCTAACCAAACCCCACAAACCGCATCAAAAGGTAAGTGGGGCTTTTTCTACTCTGTCAGAACTAAGCCAAAAGGCTCTAACACCGCTGCTGCATCAGCTCACCTATCCGCTCCCTCACTAAAGCATCCTCCCCTTCGAGCCAAGCGGTGATTGTGGCAGCCTCGTAGCGAGTCCCCGGTGCATTCCATCCGTACATCTGTGTAAGCAGGTTTTGGAGCTGTTCGGGGTAGTATTCGGGCCACCAAATCAGGGCAATATCTCGTATCTTTTCGGCATCCTCTGGCGCGATTTGTGCGAGCTCCGGTTCCGCTAATTCCTCTGCTGGCACGGGTTCGGGCGCTAGTTGCTCCGGTTCCGGTTCGGGGGGATTGTCGCCCAGTGCGCTCGGCTTCGGCGACCGCTCAGAGATTGTCGGTTGCTCTGAATTTTTGGCTAAAGAGGTGAACTTGATCCGCTCTTCTTCTGTCAGCGCCGCCCAAATCTTCTCTCGGTTTGCAGCTCCTTTACCACAGACTTCTTTGAGCGCTGGCAGAATGTCGGCGGCCGCTTGCCGTGCCGATTCGGGGTCAGGCTCTGCCAGCGCCAATCGAATCATTTGCAGCAAGTCGAGTTCGTCTTCGTTCCATTCTGAATGCTGACCTGAATGCTGACCTGAATGTAGGCTTTGTGTAGGCTGAATGTCTTGCTCTGTATGGCTCGTGTCTACCGTGTAGACTTTGGGTGAGGGTAAGACTTCCACAACCTCAGCCTCAGTATTCACCTGGGCGCGAGAGGTTGATGTTGTGCCGCTATCAGTTTCGAGACTTGAGTCAGCAGAAGTTGATGTTGTGCCGCTATCAGTTTCGAGACTTGAATCAGCAGAAGTAATTTCATTCTTTTTTGCAAGTTTTGAGTTTAGGTCTACATAGTCTACACAAACCTTGTGGGGTAAGGATTGTAGATATACATTCCGGTCTGCACCGTGTAGACCTATATCTACATTTTTGGATTGACTCAACAAATCTTCTACAGTCGAAATGTCTTGGTCGGTATCTGTCCGCAACCTCAACCCTTTGATTGCCATGCCAGCAGCCGACCGCTGCTTTGCGACATCTTTCCATTCGAGGACCTCTCGGCAGAGTTCCACCAAATCTGCTGAGAAATTGTTTTTACCTTTGGCGCTGTACCCGGCTCGACGACAGTAATTGTTATAGGAGCCGAACAAAGTTGATTTAGCCGCGACATAATCCGCATCTTTCCATTCGTCTTTATCGGCTCCGATTGCGGTCTGGGCCTCGGTATCGTGAATAATGCAATCGTTGACCCATGACGCCATCGGGTCGGCCCGCACCCGGTCAGCCCAAAAAGTGCCATTAATTCCGCTTTCTTCTTGAGCCAAAATGCGCTCAATTTCGGTCACTGGAATTGATAACAAATATTGGGTAAATGCGCTTAATTCCGGCTCTAATTCTCGTTCGAGGTGGGGGTTTCGCTTAATGGGGGTGTACTCGAATCCTTCTTGAATTATTCGCCGCTTCAACCAGGAAAGTCCGCTGGCAGGGAAACACGGCTGATTTGAAGTAATTAGTGCCAGACCAGAAAAACGGAAGTCAACAGCCGATTTGTACAATTGGCGACCGCTGATTTTACCCCCGCCCGTCAGTGACCTGAAGTTTGATAAATTGCCTGTGTACTTTTCTTGGTCGTCAAAAACCGCTAGCCGCTTTGTCTGTAAATCCGCGACTTTATCTGCTTTGGTTAAATCTTCCAAGTTTCCAATCCAAGTGTTTCGCTCTCCAACCACCATTGTGGTCAGTCGGGAGTAAAGCCCTTTCCCAGTTCCACCGGGGCCAGTCAGCATTAGGAATTTGTGCAAAGAAGCCATACCGCGCAAGCTGGCGGCGATGAAGGCAATCAGAATATCTTTCTTGTTCCGATTGCCATCGGTGGCCTGATTCATCCAATCGTTGATTTTTGCCCATCCAGTATTAACAGCGCTTCCTTTGTAGCTGCGCGGTAGCGACCAAGTTAGTCGGAATCCGGGGGCGTGTTCTTGCCAAGTGTTGCTTTCAATGGAAAGCACTCCATCTTCAAAGGGCAATAGTTCGTTTGATGGTCGCTCTAACCAATCGAGCTCGAATAATTTCCTTTTGAGCGACCCTAGAACGTTGGCGCAGTAGGCGTTGTTGGGTTGCAACCCCCGCGTTTGGCACATGGTATCTATGGCGCTGAGGACATAATCGTCGTTCACCGCCGCCCAAACTCCTTTATGCCGAAGTTCGTACTTCATCCAAGATTTGTGTTCGTCAGAATAGCAGAGTTGGTCGCGCAACTCCTCGGCAAGTTCGGCTCCCAATTCTTGGGGTAAAGGAATTTTATTCTTAGGCGATGAATCCTCGCTCCCATCAAGATTGCTCTCCCAGTCCTGAAAGCTGACTGACTTCATAAGTATCCGCCTGAATTCTTCTATTCCTTTTCTCTGGATAAAATCATCCATACCTTTGGTTTCTCCTTCAGTGCCTGGTTCCCATTGTGCAGTAATGCTGCGAACGGGGACGCCAAACTTAAGCAACTGGCGGCCGAGTTTCCGCTGTTCCCAAATGACGCTTGGATTGGTCGCTGCATCTGCATCAAAGGCAATGATGAACCCAAAACCGGCACGGGCGTAAGATTCTAGGGTGGGAACGAGATAGCGTTTGTTCTGCAAATCGCTAGCTTTCGCTGTCAGCCCCATGCTGATGCCCATTAAGGCAATTGTCGGTAAGTCGTTGCTGCATCCCGATATTGCTTTGAACGGCCCTTCGGTAATCAGGAGATAGGGATGGTCGTTAATGCGGTAGCAGTGCTGTTTGAGATTTTCTGGCTCCCAATAGTTTTTGTCGGTGGGATGCTGAGGCAAGAATGCGTCGTACTCACCAACGGGCGTGCGATATTTGGGTGCTTTTTTACTGCCAGAGGATTTCCAAGGCTTGTCTGGTCTGAACTGAAATTGTGTGCCTGCACCAATAAAGAAGATGCCACCCGACTTGGCGGTATAACCCAAGTAAACTGATGCCTCGTCAGCAGATACGGTTCGGCAGTTGGCGTAGCTCCACTCGTTGAGCAGTCCCCTGCTCTCAATGTGGCTCTTGTGTTTGGGGCAAAGGTTCGCGGTAGTTGATAAAAATTGATCTGCAATATTCATAGATGCCTCTTTCGCTACTCATAGCGCTGCGTGCTGGTTTTTTATGAAGAAAACCCGCGCTTAGTAGAAGAGACGGCTCTGCTGTAACTACCGTTGATGTGCAAAGGTGCAGATTTTGCGGTAATGGCAGAAATAGACTATGATGAATCTAAACTTTTATTTTTTTGTTTGTCTGCCGTCTCTTCTTTAGACTGCGGACTCTTTTTTTTGGTCTGGCCTAATCGCTGCGGGCTGTCGCTTGTTGATAACAGCCTTTTCAAATTTTATACGCGAACGTATTGCTTAGACTGACAGGGATGGCAGGGAAAGCGGGTTAATTTCAGCGACATTCATGGTGTATTAGTAGTTTTCTTTTTATTGCCCCGCTTGGCTTTGGTGGCTGGCGGGGGGGTAGTTTCACTGGGTGAATCATGGGTGCTGTCCGGTTTGGGGGTTGGGGGATTAGAAGGGTTTTGTTTTAGGTATTCCGCTATAGCTCGCTTAACTACCACTCGTGTCAGTTGGGGTACTGTTAAAAACTCCTTCTCAGCCCAAGCCCCTAGGTGCTCCATATCCTGCTTCTCCAGGTAAAGGGTTATTCGAGGTTTATCAGAGGGCATACAAGTGTTAAGGAGGTTGTCACTTTCTTAAACTCTACCCTTTACTACCTCGCTTTTTATTTAGGTACACCAAAACTCGACAAATACCTTACCTGTTGTTTCACTTTGTCTGCGGGAATCCCATTTCACGAGAAAGGTAAATATTGACAAGTACCTTACCTGTTGTTACTATACACTCAGGCACGCCAAAGTCAGTGTCGGCGTAAAAGGGTCATCCATAAAACTACCCCTTTTGTTGTCCAAAACTAACTTGAAAGCGCCTTAAATCCAATGCCCGCAACACTTTCGCAGATTGGCGTTCGTGGGCAGACAAAAAAACCAAACCAAACCCCGCCCCCTATGACTGGAAATCTTCTGGGGCGGGGTACGGCACTCACATTAATGAGGTTTTTCAATCATGACACAAATACCGATACCGATAACGGTTGAGGTGTCCGCTGCTGCTGCAACGCCAAAGGTGACGAGCGCTTCTTTGTACCCTTCGTTGTTGGCATCCGTGGACGCGATGGCAGAACCCGCTCTTTGGGTTTTGATGGAAGCGACCGTTTATTCGCTGCGCCAAAGGGACACGCTCGCCCGCTCCATTAAAGAGTGCGGTACTGTTGAATGCTTCGGCGATAAGTGGCCGCAAGATTTTGATTTCTTGCCAACCGATTCCGAAGGGATAGCCATAGTGGAGGCAATAGCCGACCAATTCTCCAGCCGCCAACTCCACACTTGCTGGCAATCGCTGCTGAGCACTTGCAACCGCACCCAAAAGCTTGCCCTGATTGAAGCGATCACCTACGCCCAACACTATTCATCGACGGTGCTTCAAGCACTCGGACAATGCGAACTATCGGATTTGTTTTCCGATTCCTTGGAACACTTGGATGTTTCGCTCTCCGAACCCGAAGCGCTGCGCCTAATTCGCTTGTTCTCCGGTTCCCTCTTAGCTTCATCGGAAGCTGCACCATCTCCGGGCGGTGGGAGGGACGATCGGTGAAAGCGCTCAGAAGCCATCAATTTCAGTGGAGCGTTACTGTCACCCGCAAGTACCATCCACCCCGCAAGATCGTAGTTTTCGGGCGCACGCCTGCAGAAGCGCTCCAAGGAGCCGTATCTTCGGCCCGCGAAGTCTGGGGTATCTGGGATGCCAAATCATTTAGCGCGCCGGAAAGGAAATAATTTTTTTTGATTGTTTGGCGGTCGTTACAAGGTGGCTACACCGTCGGCAGCCCTGTAGCGACCAAAAACTAACCAACAACCAACCACCTAACGACCCATTAACGACCATGAGATGAGAGCGCTCAACGCGGTAATTCCTGACAGCGTGGTCTGGATACACACCGGAGCATTAGCTGACGCCATGAACGTCTCCCTAACTCAACTGAGGCGCGACGCTGCGGTACTCAAGGAATTGGAGCTGATCCGGCAAGAAGAAACGCAGCAGAGATACAAGGGATTCGACCGACGCGATAGCGAGATTATGTGGCTGTTCAGGCAGCTAGTCAAGGAACGGGGCAGGACTCAAGCTATCAATTCAATTCATCAAACCGTTGAGGAGTTTTACCACCATGAACGCGACAGATAAGAAAGCAGTAGAGCAAGCTAAGGCAGCTCAAAACGGTAGCGCGGGCAAACAAAAACGCACGACCCGTTCTACCGAAAATGCAGAACAAGGTTTGAACAACGTCCAAGCAAAACTGAACGAGGCGAGGCAAAAAGTAAGGCAGAGTACCAAGGATTTTATCTTTGGCGGCGGAATCTCAGATGCCCTGCAAGATATTGCTAACGGAGATTTTGGGGAGTTGGGTAACGAAATCTTTGATACCCTTGATGTTTTCATTGATGGCATAGATAGCGGGCGTTTGGCATTGGAAACCAGGGAAACGGAGCCAAAAAAAATGCTGGCTGCATCGCTCGACTGCGAAAACTGCGAAAACTCAGACAACTAAGCTCACAACAGAAGCAGGTAGTAGATAAATTGCTGATTTATTTAATTTACTTGCTTCAGGAAAAAGCCCGCACTGAAGCTATTACCTCTGCGGGCTATTCTCCAACAATTAATGATAATTATGCTGAAGAAACAATCGCGCTGATGAGGTTTGTCTGATGCTGGAGAGTTACGGTTTCATAGAAATGTATTTAGTGTGTCCTGGATTATTGAGGTTCTGGCGGGTCGTTAAGTCTAAGCTTGCGACAATCAGTAAAGTGAGCGAAGTAGCCGTATTGGTGGGAGGGTGCGCGTGAACGATCGAAAGTTGCTATCAGCCGCAGTTCTTACAGAAGAAGACTAATTCTACGCTCTCCTGCAATGTGGCAGGAATTAACTTAGTGGATGATCGGGTAAATGGAAAACCTGTCCGCGCTTACCCCTACTGAATAGACAGACCTAACTGCAATTGGCACAGTCTACCAGTAGCAGAAGATAAGTATGAGGATGATGATGATGATGTTGAAGAGCCTGAAAGTGAAGATAAGGAGCGAGGTAATAGAAAAGGCTGGATAAGTCGATTAACGACGTGGTGGAAACGACGCGATGCTATCACTATCAACTTCTGTGAAGGATCGTAGTTAATGAGGTCACTCTAATGAGCAGCGAATTAGACAGAGTAAAGCAGTTAGTAGAGCTAAACCCAGTACCAGAAGCAATTGTAAAATCTGTAGACATGGCGTGGGCTGTGTACCGCCAAGGGCAAATCCCCGACAACTACCTGATTTGTAAAGAGATGTTTTGGCAGGGAATCTGTCAGATTTTGGGTTACATTCCGGCTCATATTAAATGTAGCGGTCTAGGATAGGACAGTTTTACATTTCATTTAGTCCGAATGACATCAGCCAATAGAAGATTAACGAGCCATTAAATCCACAAAATTTTGATGTTATTCCTCAACGGGTAATGCAACAATTGAGATGTACTCTGCAACAGCTAACAACCAAAAAGTATGAACAAAAAACCAGATGGTAGCGAATCTTTCGATTTCAATGATTTAATCCTCAAACAGCCAGCAATTAGCGATAATCTGACAGTCAAACAGCCAGCAATCAGCGACGATTTAACGCTCCAACAGCCAGCAATAGGCGGCGACTGGTTGATTGAACTCAAACCGCCCACAATCAGCGACGACTTGACGCAAAGGTTCATCCACCATTTGACGCTTCCTGATTTTAACCACAGCAACGAAGATTCGAGGTAACAATTATGTCAGATAAACTTTCGGCAATTTGTGCGTCCCTCCTGTTTGCAGCCATCCCCGCAATGCTGGTTTACGCAGGTCAATCTGTCTACCACGACGGTTATCGGCAAGCCGTAAAAGATTTACCGCCCACGGTAGTTCAAGGCAACCAGAATATCGACAACAGCACGAACCACAGCTATCAATTTTCACCGTCGCTTGGGGGTAAGTAATTAATGCTAAATCAACTACATAACTCAGAATTAATTAAAGGAGACAAACCATGAATGCAATTGTCAAATACACAGGCGGTGGGGCCATAGCACCAGCCCTAGTCGGAAAAGTCAAAGCATTTGATAGCGCACCTGAAATGTTGACTACCTTTCAGGGATACTACGGTTTCGACCCCTCAGCTTTTGCCGGGATGTCCGAGGAAGAATTGGGGGCATTCGTAGATTCGGTTGAAGAAATCAAGTTTCTGATTGACAACCTCGACAAGTTAGAAAAACACGTCAACGATTATATTGATGGTGTTGTCAAATACAACGAGTTTGTAGCCCGATGCGTCAAAGCCGGTGCCAAGGGCATGGAAAAGATCGATCGAGCTACACTCGACGTATTCTTGGCGTGGAAAGGTTGGCAGGCTAATACCAAAAAGCTAGCCAAAGATTCGGATGTTGGCGTAAGACTTCTCGACCAAGAAGTTATCGATTACGGTGATTTAGCGGAATACGACCTTGAGATTTCTCTTCAGATTGTGGCTAACAGATTAGTCCGTCAAAAAGAGGCGCTATCCCAAAAACCTGACAAAGAAGCAGCAAACTATGCGGAGCGACAAGCAGCTATCGAGGCAAAAAGCGAAGAGAGAAATAGGATAAAAGACTTGTTCGCTTACGGTACTCGCGGGAAATACGGTTTGCCATCATCTAGTAGCCCGCAATTGAGTCCTGCCAGCAGCGCTAGCAATAACGCTAGCAATAACGCTAGCAATAACGCTACCAAGGCAAGCGGTTGGCTAAAAAAATGGGGCGGTAAAGCCTTTGACTTTTTCTCCGGGAAGTAGCCATGCAGTTACCACCATTTCTCATCCCCAAACCTCAAAATCCCCCTGTCTCTCCACAACAACCACAACTCCCCGACCTAGAAGAATCAGACCAATTGAGGTTTCTCAAAAACCTAAATAGCTTCTGTGGTCAAGGATTTTGGTTTGCGGTTGGGTTGTCAATTGCTCACGTTGCGAGGATTGTCGGTGCTCCTGTAATGCTTGTCGCAGTGATTTTAGTAGCCGGGTTCCTGTTCTCCGTAAAACCAAAAAACCCAACGCCTTATTTACTATCCATGAGGCGGATTAGCGGGTTGGTAGTGATTGTCGGAACTATTGCTGCATTTTGGGATGCGGCGTGGCTGCTAGCAAATGTGCCTTTAAGCGTAGGCTTTGGCTTCGGGTTAATCCCTGTGTGGCAGCTTGTCGCGATTGTCGGTGTGTCGGTGGCGCTGCTTTTGTCGGTGGGCCTGCTGCGGAGGTGGATGCGGTGAAAAGCGCGATCGCTCCTTTAATTGTGGGCATCGGATGCAGTGGGTTTAGCTTGTTCGGGTACTTTGACAAACACGTCAGCTACTGCAACCCGGCTACAAATCCCTGTACGCCTGTTGCGGTAATGGGTTCCCAGCATCCCAAGAATGCCAAGTTTGTGAAGCTGCATCAAGGCTGGGGGCTGCTGCGTACTGCATCCGGTGCAGTTGCTGCAATCAGCTTTGGTGCGGGTTATTTTGCATCGGGTTCAGCATCGGTGAAGCAGAGAAAGAACGAGGAAGAGGCTGCTCTCAATGAAGCTCGGCAAAAGCAGTTAGAAGCAACTACAAGCGACATTTTGGAGGAGGAAGAAATCCAGAAAACAGCGATTGCTGCTGACTTGAGAGTGAAGGACTTCAAGCGCGAACTCTACGACGGCTACAACACCCTTTATTTGGAGAAGAATCCCGAACTGTTGGAGGCTTTAACCGCCGCCACTCCCAAATCTTTACCCGTTCCAATGGAATCAATGTCCGAGGAAGTTGAAAATGCGGAACTCTTATCAAACACAGCATCCGCCCAAAATAACAATCAGTTATTGGGTGTAGAACTGCCAGCAACTCCCAAATTAGGAGTGAAATTCTTTGATTGGAAGCAGTTTAGGGATACTCCTGAGATGTTTCCTCACATTAGAGGAGTTGCAGCTACCCGATGCGGAAAAACCACGCTATTTGATTGGCTGATGGATGTGATGCCATCCCAAAAGCAGTCGGTAATTACGGTCAAACGGTGGCCGCATCAATGGATTGGCTTGGATGTAATAGGAGTGCCTGAAGATTACAAAGCTATCCGCTCCTCTTTGGAAGCATTGCAAGGTGAAAGAGTGCGGCGTACAGCATTAATGGCAAAAGGGATTGATTCACCCATTTGGAATGTAGCTGTTGATGAATGGAAAGCAATTTCGCGTAATGTGAGAGCGATTGTCAATCGCCAAACCAAACAGATTATTTCTCTCGGTGCCAAGCAAATTATGGGTGAAATGATTACTTTAGCCAGGGAAACCAACATCCGCATCTTTGCTTTAGCGCAGGGCAGACAAGTTGTAACTTGGGGACTGGAGGGAGAATCAGATTTAGCTGAGTGTTTCTGTAGCATTTACATGGGCAAGTTTGCAGTAGAAGAATGTGAATCCTACCGCAACAAATTCCCCAAGGATTCCGAGCAATACGCCAAGTACCAACAAGTTCGAGATTACTTGGAATCGCTGGGAAATAGAGCGGCATGGATTAGCTGCGAGTTAGGCGAATTCCCGGCTGTTGTACCCGACTTGAGCCAATGGCAGCGAGAGCTTCCCAACCCGTCATCCCAACCAGAAACTCCTGTAAATAGTGAAACATCCCAAGCAACTGACTTGGCTCCGAATCAAGAATCAGAAGACTCTCAAGAACTGTGGGAATTAGCCAAGAAGCGGCTCCTAGAATCCTGGCAGGCGGATGAAGTTACTGCACGGGAGGATACTGCTACTTCATCAGAAGATGAAGCGGACAAACTGGCAGATGAAGCTAGTGAAGCATTGCAGGATAAAGATTACAGCACTACTTCCCTACTTCCCGAACCAGAGCGCTCGAAGGCATTGGCGAGGGTAATGGCGCTACTGAGCAGTCGGGGAAGCAGTGAAGTAGATACAGTAAGTGAAGTCATTGCCTTGATTCCCGTTCAACCAGATAAAGCGCTTTGGTTGAGCTTAAAACTACTGAGATTGGGAGTTACGGCAAGCAGTCGAGATGTGTTTGGTTGCGGTACGGGAGGTAAAGCATTCCAGAAAGCGAAAGACTGGTATTATGCCCTTGAGTCAACCTTTGGAAAGATTGTAGAATAGCCTGATATTTGGGTAAAAGTCAGGCGCTTAATTACCAACAAATACGGTATTCGCCGTTGCTTTTATTCTCCTCAATGATGCGATAATAAAATGGCAGAGATGGGGAACCTGCGATTATGGCAGAGATGGGGAACCTGCAATTATGGCAGAGATGGGGAACCTGCAATTATGGAACTAACAAAGTACAGTTGGTGGGGTGAATCCAACGAGCCGCCATCGCACCTAAAAACTAAAAAGCAACTGGGTGAACTTGGTTTATCGCCTCTGAAACCTTCAGGCGTTATCGAAACGCAAAAATACGATGTGTTCCTCTACGATTTGACTAATCCTGAATCCTGCCGACCCAAAATAAAACCCACTTCCAAACAATTGGAAACCTAGCCGCCAACCGCCTCAAAGCCAAAATCAAGCGGGATTATCGAGAGTGGTATCGAGAAGTAGGTTTCATAGAAAGAGATAGGGTGAGTGCTGTTCTTTGGGCAAGAGAATAATTAACCCAGGAAGATTAGGTGATTCTGGATACTGAAAGTACGGGGCTATACGATGGTGAGATTGTAGACATAGCAATTATCAATCATCTCGGTAAAATGTTGCTGAATATGCTCATCAAGCCCTCAATTGTTCTACCTCCAGAAGTAACAGAAATTCACGGCATTAGCGAGGTAATGGTAGCCGATGCTCCTACCTTCCACGAAGTCTATCCCACGGATGCAGCCCTGAAAGATAAACGAGTATTAATCTACAATTCTGCTTTTGATATCAAGATTTTAAATTACTGTTGTCGGCTTCACACTTTGCCGATTTTGAAGTTGGCAGAGCGCGCCGACTGTTTGATGGAATGGGTAGCGCAATGGGCAGGAAACTGGAGTTATTATCACTCATATTATCGGTATGTTCCTCTCAACGGCGGACACCGAGCTCTCTTGAGATTGCACGGCTACTTTTGAGCTTATTAAACGAATGGCGGCAGGTTCGGATCAAATTAATTGCCCCGTGCCGATTCCCCAGAAAAATTCATGATATTCTAATCCACCACACCCTCCGGGAACAGGGATAATTGTCCCGGCGATACGTTGGACTGCCTGCGGTGGTCGCGGAGCACTCCAAGCGTCTTTATTCGCCCCAAAAGTGGTTGGAACGCATGAGTGAGGGACTTCAATGCCTGGGCGACCGATTGGGTATTCTACTCGTCGTGCTCTCTCCCCAGTTCGGTTGTGACTCGGCCCGCCTAGCTTACTTTCTAGAACAGGTGCCGCCCTGGATAAAAGTAGCTGTCGAATTCCGACACCCAAGCTGGCACGTAGAAGAGGTATTTTCGCTGCTGGAACGCTCAAAAGCAGCTTACTGCGCTCTCTTCGCGGGGCGCACCTGCCGTGTATCTCTCAAGCGCGCCCTAAAATTCCAAATGCTGCACGGCCCGCCGCTTAGTTTCCTCCCCACGCCTGTCATATTTGGCCGTAGTTACCGGGGAAGCATGACCCGCCAACTTTTGCACCGTCACAATATCCACCCCAGCATCAAGGAGGTCCGAGCAAAACGTGCGCCGGAAATCGTGGGGACTAAAAGACTCCACCCCAGCGAGTTTAGCCCGCCGCTGCACAATCTTCAACACACCATCCTCCGTCATCCGCCGCCGCTGAATTTCTCCCCCCTTCCGAATCGGGTACAACAGAGGCCCAGTCGCCTCTCCCCTCAACTCCAGCCACTGGGACACCAAAACGCAAGCAGACTCCGGGAGATAAACCGTCCTGTCTTTCTTGCCCTTGCCCTCTCGGACGAACAGCGCTCCCGTAGATAGGTTGAAATCTCGCTTCAAGAGATTGACCGCTTCAGAGCGACGGATGCCGCCCCCTCGCAGGATGGCAATCAGCGCCGAGTCCCTAACATCAATAGGGGTCTTACCAGAGCAGCTTTCCATCAATGCAGCAATCTCAGAGAGCGTTAGCGCGCGCCCCCTAACTTTTCCCGATTGCTTGATACTCCTGACATCCACCGCTTTACTGTAATCTATTGGGTCGATTAAATCCAACCGCAGAGCTTCCTTCAACACCCGTCGCAGGGCGCACAGCATTTGGTTCACCGTCGCCGGGGCGTACTTTTTCTCAAGGGCAGAGCGCAGAGCCGCCGTATGTCTGTAGCGCAATGCCGCCCAATTCAAAGTCATTGCGTCGCACTCCCTACCTGTCAGCATTCGGGCCATGATATTGAGTCCTTCTCTCATGGTTGCCTTTGACCGCTCGCTCCCCAAACTGTCGATGTACACGGAGGCCGGGTGCTGAGTCAGGGGGACCGGTGCGTGCAACTTCAAGGTTTCCGGCTGTTGCTCTCCAAGTAAGTTGAGCATTTACTCTTTCAAAGTAATCTTATAAATACTAAATTTTACGCCTTTAACGGTTCACGCGATCGATCGATTTGGCTCCTCCCTCGGAGAGCCCTCGCCGTCTGGGAACGGGATCGTGTGTTCTTTCTTGTGGCCACGGCCGGTTAGTCGTAAGGAAAGTTAAAGGATCGAAGTCTAGAGAGTCAGCGAAGCATCAACTAGCTTGTTTTCATAAGCGTGTAACAGACTTGCGTCAAGATTACTTGCACAAATTAGACAATATATGGGGCTGGACTTTATATGATTAGGTGCGCTCGCACCTAATCCCTTCAACTTATCGCCCCTAAAAGAGGTATAACCCGATGATTTATTTGCCAATTACAATCGCCCAGATAAAAGATCGATCGCCCTTGCAAAAAAAAGAGCGCTCGATCGCCTTTCCATGCAATCTATGTTATGTTCGAGAGTAAATATAAAAGAGTTAGCGCTTTGATTATTTACCATTTCCCAACTTAAGTATCACCAAAAAATATGCACAATGCCAACTGAAGACGAGCGGTCAACATCGCCTAATGAACCCACAGAAATCGCTCCGAAAAACGATCCGTTTGCTTTCTCTTCTGAGTTAAGGTTAAATATACAGCACTTCCCGCTGTTAAGAGGTACACTTAAATATCATTTGATAG
>NZ_JAUBQD010000075.1:0-11796 GCF_036701085.1 Microcoleus sp. Pol7_A1 | reverse complement strand
TCAAAGTTAATGAAAGCATATTCCCTCGCTCTCCGGCAAAAAATAGTGACAGCACATATGTCCGAAAAGATGTCAATATAGTCAAAGTTAATGAAAGCATATTCCCTCGCTCTCCGGCAAAAAATAGTGACAGCACATATGTCCGAAAAGATGTCAATCAGGAAAGTGGCGACTAGATTTGCTGGAGCGTAAAAGTTTAGTCCAAAAACTGATAAAACAACAACAAACCGAGGGGGATTTACAGCCCAAACAGAGAGGAAAACCGCAATTGAGTCATCTGACAAATGCCGAACCAGAAATCAAAGCACTGGTGGCAGAGCATCCAGATGCCAATGCAGGTAGAGTTATGTGAATTATTTGCTCATCAGACTGGAAATTGGGTGAGCCGAACGGCAATGTGTCGGCCCAAGCAGAAGTTAGGATTAAATCGTAAAAAAAAACATGGTATAGTAGCCAAGCCGCAACAGAAAGAGTCCAAAAATTAAGAGTAGAATATTGGGAAACGATCAAACATATCGAGCCAGAAAACCTGGTATTTTTGGATGAAACAGGGATTCTACGCTCGTTTGACCAGAACTCATGCCCGTTCGCAACCGGGGACAAGAGTATCCTCATTAAAACCATTTTATCGAGAGGCTAAAGTTACAGCCATTGGCGCAATTAGTATCAACTGCTGACAGTAATGACAATAAATGATTCAATGGATGCAGCAGCAGCATTTGCCGTATTTATTGAGAAGTTTTTGTGTCCTCAATTATGGGCAGGAGCAGTAGTAGTGATGGATAATTTACCCGCTCATAAACTAGCATCAATTGTACCAATGATTGAAGCTGTAGGCGCGAGGGTTATTTGTTTATCTCCTTACTCTCGCCTATTTTAACCCTATTGAACTCTGGTAGTCACAACTCAAATCCTTTTTGCGGAGGTTCGCTCCAACTAACGCATCTATGATTGATAGAATAATAGCAGTTGCCCTCAATTTAATAAATCCTCAGCATTTATTAAATTGGGAAAGCTAGCTGTTGCTATTGTACCTCATAACAGCGGAAACCGCTGTATTTATGACTACCCTAAATTAAAGCTCTTAAAAAGCTGCGGTTTTGGATGCGAGAAATTTGATAATTTTTGAAATACGGGCATTACTTTTTTGGTATTTTCCTAAAAAATTAGCACAATAAGTACGGAAGAGCCGTTCACACCGGAGGTGTATTGTTATACAAAATTTTAGCAATTTCTGACGTACAGCTTTCCAATCGCTCTAGTTCTTCAGGAGTCATGGCTCTTTCTCTCTACTCTTTTTTAACGTTTCTTTGGATTTTACCCATTTTAGGCTGATTTAGAAATATTTACAAAACCGGGATGCTCCCGACGTATTTGCCACACACATAGCAGGTTTAGGCTATGTTTGAGCTTGAATTTTGTTCAAGTCTCGTTAACAGCAGAAGTAGGGCAAGCAAAGCAGGCAATGTGGCTAGACCGTCGCCTTTTATTTCGGGTATTTACAATTTCGTTTATCGTTCTGAAAGCGTCATCTCCTATATGGCGATCATCGTAGGTGGATAGACAATTAATGAACTTTCTGCAAGCATCGTTAGGTGGTAAAATCAGAGGTTGCTTAGCAAGGGAGTTGATGAATGAGGGGATATATTTCTAAACTGAATCATCCTGCCGTTAGAGGAGTTGTCAAGGGACTACCCCTAATTGGTTGCTTGCTGATCGCGGTTTTTAGTTGCTGGCTGTCTCAAACTTTGCCAGTTCAGGCAGAGGCTGTTACATCTCCAAAAAGTTGTCAAATTGGAGTTTACTTGACATCCTTGCGAGATTTTCATCCAGCAGAGAAATCGTTTATTGCAAACTTCTGGGTTTGGAGCGTTTGTCCTTTTCAGACTCCAAAACCTTTGGAAAGCCTGAAGGTTGTCAATAGCAAGGAAGTTAGCAAGAATTACACAAGTTTTTCCCGAAGCGAAAATCTGTCGGATACATTTAAGGCAAGTAAAAACGTATTCTGGTCTGAAGAGGAGATTAGCGCAACTTTATATCACAACTGGGACACAAAAAATTATCCATTCGATCGCCATGTATTGCAAATTTCCCTTGAGGAAACACAGTTAGATGCTTCCATCTTCGTTCACGCCCCAGATTTTGCGAACACAGGCTATCCGAAAGACCTGGATTTGGAAGGTTGGGAAATTAGAGATTTTAGAATTTATCAAGAAAATTTTCCTTATAGAACAAGCTTTGGTAGTCCGGGAACAAAAAGAGAACTAAATTCCCGATCGCGCTTAGTTATTTCAATTACAATCAACCGCGAGAGTAAAGTTAGCTTTTTTAAACTTGTGATGGGAGTTTATGCTGCTGTTGCACTCTCAATAATGGCATTGTTGCTGGATGAAGAACTCATGGGCATCCTTGTGGGTAATTTGTTTGCAGTTATAGTAAATCTGCAAGCAGCGACCTCTGATTTGGGTAGTAGCAATTCTGTCACCCTGATTGATTTCATCCACATCATCGCAATCATTTACATCTTCATAACAGCAATTGTGCTGGTCTACACTCGATTTTTAAGTGAAGCAGACCAGTCAGATTTGTCACGGTATTTTAGGCGCCGGCTTGCTGTTCCGATCCTGGCTGGATCGTTCGTTGTTGTTAATATTGTTGTCATTTCTCATGCGGCGATCGTGGGTTAGATCGAAACGCCAGTGCACAAAAGATTACGAAATAATTTAATCCTTGCTCCTTTGGCAATTCTGTGCTAACATTGAAGCAGTTTATATTGCAAAAATATTCAGTTATCCCTAATAAAAACTGATAGTTACAAGTGCTAATTCTACTTTTCTACGCTGGGAATGACCTCTACGCGATCGACAGTTCGTACATTGTTGAGGTAATTCCACGAGTCAGTCTCAGAAAGGTGCAGCAGGTACCAGAATACGTGGCTGGTTTGTTTAACTACCGGGGAGTAGTCTTGCCAGTGATTGACCTGTGCCATTTGATCCAAGGAAGCCCCTGTAAATCGCACCTCAGTACCCGCATCATGATCGTCAAATATCCCCGCCAGAACGAATCGGTGCAATATTTAGGGCTGATGGCAGAGAGAGTGACAGAGACACTCAGTATATCAAACAAAGATATTAGGGATTCCAGCATTCGGGTTGAGGAAGCACCCTACTTAAGCGGCACAATTGTCGATGAAAAACGGATAATTCAATGTGTCCAGCTTGAGCGACTTTTCAGCGATGAGCGACATACTTATTTGCTCATGGGTGAAGGAAATTCATGAAAAGGAGTGCCGATCAAAATATGTTTAAATTAGGAAGAATAAGCCTTTAATCGAATCCGCTCCAATTCGTTCACCCTACCAGTATTAATTTCTCAACCCTCAACTTAGATGTTCAACAGAATCACTCCCCGCATTGTACTTGGCTTCTCGGTTCCTATCCTGTTCCTGATCTTGCTCGGCTCTGTGCTGTTTTCAGGCATTACCGGTTTAGTTAAATTGCAGGAAGAGTCAAACCAAACCGCTGATAGCATCAGAAATACTGACGAGTATGCTTATTCTGTCGCTAGGATCATTGCCAGTATCCGAGGATACGCCCTCTATCCTAAGGATCAGTACTACCGAGGGACTTATGATAAAGCCCGAGAAGAAATGCTTCAACATAAGGAGAATTTGACAAGGGTTAGCATTTCACAAGCTCAAGAACCAATTAACCAATTGATCCAGCTTGGTGATGAGTACGATCGCATTGCAGCGACTGTTTACCCGCTAGTCGATGCTAATAAGCTGGAGGAGGCGAAACAAGCAATTTCAATTCCCCGGGTTGCCAAACTTGAAGCATCCCGAACCGGAGCCAATAAAATTCTTGAAGCCCGACAGGATGAGCTTTTGCTCGCAGCCAGGAACTCTAAGCAGTCTCAGTCTTTGCTGATATTTCTGGGAACGCTGTTGACGATGGCGGTAACGCTAGCGATGGGTTTGTGGGTTGCAGCGCTTGCTGTCCCAATCCGACGAGAGCTTCCAAAGGTGGTGGAAGCAGCAGAGAAAATTGCTGATGGAAATTTACAGCAAACAATTGAGCTAAACAACGATGGTAGCGAAGTTGGCAAGTTGATGACAGCATTTCACCATATGTCCAAAAAGCTCAATTCGCTGATTCTCCAGATGCAAAAATCGGGAGTGCAAATTAGCACTTCCGCAACTCAGATTGCAGCAGCCGGTAAAGAGTTAGAAGCTACTGTTACAGAACAGCTCGCCTCAACTAATGAAGTGAGTGCAACCTCCCAGGAAATTGCCGCCACTTCTAGAGAGCTAGTCAAGGTGATGGACCAGGTTGAGCTGATGGCGCAGTCTACAGCAATTGCTGCTGGTGCCAGTCAAAATGACTTAAACCGGATGGAAACGGTAATGCGCCAACTTTCAAATGCGACTACTTCCATTGCCACTAAACTTGGGGTCATGAATGAAAAGGCAAACAACATTAACAGTGTTGTCACGACCATTAACAAGGTTGCCGATCAGACCAACCTGCTGTCCTTAAATGCCGCGATCGAGGCAGAAAAAGCTGGAGAATACGGGGCTGGTTTCGCAGTTGTAGCACGGGAGATCCGCCGATTGGCTGACCAAACTGCCGTCGCCACTCTGGAAATTGCCCAGATGATTAAGGAGATGCAGTCGGCAGTTTCTACTGGCGTAATGGAAATGGATAAGTTTAATAAATCTGTTGTTGATAGCGTTGCCGATGTCAGCAAGATTAGCGATCAGGTTGCTCAGGTAATTCAGCAGGTGCAAGGATTGACCCCACGCTTTGAGCAGGTGAGCCAGAGCATTGAGGAGCAATCAATGGGAGCACAACAGATTAGTGAAGCTATGGGGCACCTGAGTCAAGCATCTCAGCAGACGGTGGACGCTTTACGGGAGACGAACAGTGCTGTAGGGCAGCTTGATGAGGCAGCAAATGGATTACGATTAGAAATTTCTCGATTCAAAACCGCTTAGGCTTACAGATGGTACTATCTGCGATCGCGACATTACTGAGCAAAACAATAGGCTTAGACCCCGATACAATTGGCTCCAATCGGATTGCCAGAGCAGCCGAGAATCGTCGAGTCGCCTGTAAATTGCCTGACCTGAAGAGCTATTGGGCACGGTTACAAACCTCCGCTTTAGAATTAGACGAGCTGATCGAACTACTCGTCGTGCCAGAGACCTGGTTTTTCCGAGATGGCAAACCGTTTGATTACCTGAAAACCTACGTCACCTCGGAATGGCTGCAGTCCCCAAACCGCAATCCGCTCCAACTGCTGAGTGTTCCATCCTCTACGGGCGAAGAACCTTATTCACTGGCGATCGCCCTACTAGAAGCGGGTCTGCATCCGAAACAGTTCGCGATCGATGCGATTGACATTAGTCATCGATCGCTGGCAAAGGCAAAGCGCGGAGTCTACACCAAAAACTCCTTTCGCGGCGATGTTTGGACAGGCCGAGAGCGCTACTTTCAGCAAACGGCGGAGGGTTACGAACTATGCCAGCCCGTTAGAGGACTCGTCAATTTTCAGCAGGGGAATGTAATGACCTCCCTGACGCTCATTCAAAAGAAATACGATATCATCTTCTGTCGCAACTTGTTGATATACCTAAAATCCGAAGTTTGCTCGCAGGTATTAGCAGCGATCGATCGCCTACTCATACCAGGAGGGTTACTGTTTGTTGGAGCGTCTGACACTGGAAAAATTGTCGCCGACCAGTACGTATCTGTCCGTCAGCCTTTCACATTTGCTTATCGAAAATCGAAACCATCGCTGCCAAAACAGGCACCCCTCAATATTACTCAACTCAGACAGGTGCCATCTCAACTAATAACTCCTCAAACTATTGCCAAACAATCTTTAGGAGGGAAAATTTACTCGGCCCCAGACACTCAGCAAATCAAAGAATCCGATCCATCTGCGAGTTCAAAGGATTTAAGCCCTGAAGCAACATCGTCTCTTGATTTACAAACAGTGAAAAAGTTAGCGGATGACGGGCGATCGGCAGAAGCGATCGCGCTTTGTAACTCGTATCTTGTTCATCATCCAACGAGTGCGGCTGCCTACACTCTCTTGGGAGAGCTGTATCAGGCCCACCAGCAGAATGTCCAAGCAGAGCGATGTTTTCAACGTGCTATATACTTGGAGCCAACCTCTTATGAAGCGTTAGTTCACCTCGCCTTACTGAAGGAAAATCAAGGCGATAAAGTAGGGGCAAAAATCATTCAGCAGCGAATTCAGCGCTTGCAGCACAGTCTCAGAACAGAAGCTTAGAAAGGGAAACGTGATATGTTCAAAAATCTCTCCATGCAGGCACGCCTCATCTTCGCGTTCATGTTCATGGGGATTTTGGTGCTGATTGTAGCACTGGTAGGCCTGAGCGGCAGTTCTCGCTTGAGTAAGCACATCGACTCCCTAGCCAGCAATAGTGTGCCCAGCATCTCCGGCTTGTGGAAAATTAACGAAGGAAAAACCCAGATCGAATCATCAGAACGGGGCTTGCTGAATATCAATCTAAACAAAGATGCGCGGCAGGCAGAGATCGATCGCATGGATAACGCCTGGAAGCAAATTCAGGAAGGGTTTGAGCAGTACGAAGCGGCTCCTAAGCCTGACGCTGAACAGAAGGCATATAAAGACTTTTTGAATACGTGGGATGCGTGGAAGAAAGCCCATGAGGAATTTTTGAGGCGTAATCTCCAGTTTGAGAGCCTGGGAGTTTTCAATATATTTGAAAATTCAGCGGGGAATGCTGGTTCGGCGATCGCTGCCTACAAAGAGCTGGATAAGCAAGTTCAGGTAAACCGTCAACCCTTCACAGATGCCAGCAATAAACTTTTGGAGGTGTTGAAAATGAATCAGGAGGTGACAGCGGAAACAGAACGTGTATCGGCGAAAGATGTTTCTCAAGTCGGATTTTGGGCATTTGTGGCAATCATGATCGGTCCGGGAACCGCCATCTTATTTGGAATTTTCTTTAGCAACACGATCGCCAAACCTCTAGGAGCCAAAATTGCAGGGGTAGTTGACATTGCCCAAAAGATTTCAGCCGGAGACTTAACCAGCCAAATTTCACTCGCTGACCAGCAAGATGAAGTGGGTCAATTGCAGAATGCCTTTTACACCATGAATAAAGACCTGAATGCGCTAGTCAACCGCATTCAAAAGTCAGGCAATCAAATCACCAGTTCTGCCGACCAAATTACGGCATCTGGAAGAAACCTGGAAGCAACGGTTACAGAACAGGTTGCTTCAACGAATGAAGTCAGTGCAACGGCTCATGAAATTGCCGCGACATCAAGGGAATTGGTGAAAACAATGGAGCAGGTGGCGGCAATGGCTGAACAGACAACAGTGGCAGCAGGCAACAGTCAAGACAATCTGAACCACATCGATTCTGTGATGCGCCAGTTGCTAGAAGCTACTCAGGTAATTTCCTCCAAGCTGGAAATCATGGACAAACGAGCCAATAATATCAGCAGAGTGGTGACAACCATCACGGTTGTGGCAGATCAAACCAACTTGCTTTCGCTGAATGCAGCACTCGAAGCAGAGAGAGCCGGAGAATACGGCGCGGGCTTTTCGGTTGTGGCGCGGGAAATTCGACGGTTAGCCGATCAGACTGCTGTTGCGACTCTAGAAATTGAGCAGATGATTAAGGAGATGCAATCGGCAGTTTCTACCGGCGTGACAGAGATGGATAAGTTTACCAAGTCTGTAGTTCACAGCGTCGAAGAAGTAGGCAGAATTAGCGAACAAGTTGCCGAAGTCATTCAGCAGGTGCAGGGATTGACCCCACGCTTTGAGCAGGTGAGTCAGAGCGTCGATGAACAATCTCAGGGAGCGCAACAAATTAGCGAAGCAATGGAGCATCTGAGCCAAGCATCTCAGCAGACAGCAGGCTCGTTGCGAGAAACCAATCACGCCTTAGAAGAACTTGACGAAGCTACTCATAGCTTAAAGACAGAGATTGCGCGATTCAAAGTGATGGCATAGAAATTAAAAATAGAGAAATTCAACAATGGAAAATTATTTGAATACGGTATCTATACCAGACGATTCTGAATTTGACCATCCCACACTGAACGATTGCTGGAATCAGATTGGGGTGATGGGCGATCGCACCTGTGGCGAACTGAAGACGGTTATTCACTGCCGCAACTGCAAGGTTTACTCGGCGGCTGGACGCAGCTTGCTAGAGCGCAATGCTCCACCAGAATATCTCCAAGAATGGACAGACATCTTGTCAGAAGCTTCCACACAGCAGGTCGGAGTGGGAGAAGGAATGCTAGTTCGAGCCACAGATACCCTTTCTGTAATCATTTTTCGTCTCGGTAGCGAACGGTTAGCATTGCCAGTCAACATCTTGCAAGAAGTGACTCCCCCTTACATCATTCATGCCGTCCCTCACCGCACTAACTCTGTATTTTTGGGGTTGGTCAACATTCGCGGTGAAACACTTCTCTGTATTTCGCTCAGAGACTTACTCGGTCTAGGGCCTGTCGCCGAATCAGCAGATTTCTCCAATACGATTAATCCGCAACGGATGATTGTGGCTGGGAAGAATGAAAACAAGTGGGTGTTTCCAGTGGATGAGGTTCATGGAACTTACCGCTTTCATCTTAATGAGTTCAAAGACGCTCCTGTTGTCATTTCCAAAGCATCGGAAGCTTACACCAAAGGGGTAGTTACTTGGCAAGGCAAGAAGATCAACTTTTTGGACTCTGAACTATTCTTTTACACCCTAAGTCACAAGGTTTTTTGACCATGAGCGATGATTCTATGCTGGAGCTATTTCGACAAGAAGCTGAGACGCAGATTGCGATCCTGACTCAGGAACTACTGATCTTGGAAGCCAACCCTCAATCTGAGGATGCACTGGAAGCGCTTATGCGGGCAGCTCACTCGATGAAAGGTGCGGCTCGAATTGTTTCTCTAGATGCTGTCACTACTCTGGCACACTGGATGGAAGATTGCTTTGTGGCAGCGCAGAGCCAGATCGTCACGTTAGGTTCCGACCAAATTGATGTTTTGCTGCAAAGCGTTGATTTGCTTCAAGGGCTCAGTCAGGTAATGGAAGTCGATTTAGTTGAATGGTTGGCCCAAACAACTGGAGAGTTTGAGAGGTGTTATGAGGCGCTAGCTGCTCTGCTACCTCCAGATTTTCGCGATCGTCGCTCAACGTCCCTGGTTCCAGCCGATCAAAACTCAGCGTTGAGCCAAATCGCACGGGGGGAAACTGCCACGGTCGATCCGATCGCCACCCCAACGGATCGGGAGGTGCGATTCTCGGCAGAAAATTTGAAGCCAGCCCTGAGCCAAAGCGCACGGGGGGAAACTGCCACGGTCGATCCGATCGCCACCCCAACGGATCGGGTGGTGCGAGTCTCGGCAGAAAATTTGAACCGGATTATGGGGTTGGCGGGTGAATCGCTGGTTGAGGCAAATTGGCTACAACCCTTTGCCGATTCCTTTACCGCCCTCAAATCTCGTCAATTAGAGCTTTCTAGGCTTCTAGAAACGATCCATACTGCGTTAGCGAACAGTCCAACTAATTCAGAAAGCCTGCAAGTTCTGGATACAGCTCGACGTAAAGCACGAGAATGTCGGGAAACTCTCACTGATCGCTTGGGTGAACTGGAACTATATGCTCGTCGCACAACCAACTTGAGCGATCGCCTTTACCGAGAAGTGATTGCTTCCCATATGCGTCCATTTATTGATGGAGTACAAAGCTTTCCTCGCATGGTTCGTGACCTAGCACGAGGATTGAATAAGCAGGTCAAGCTAGAGATTGTCGGTCAGTCAACCCCAGTCGATCGTGATATCCTCAAAAAACTGGAAGCACCTCTGACTCACATGATTCGTAATGCCGTCGATCACGGAATCGAACCGCCATACGAGCGATCGGCAGCAGGCAAACCTATGGAGGGAACAGTTCGTCTAGAATCATTTCATCGTGGCGGTATGCTGGTAATTACAATTTCCGATAACGGAAGAGGAATTGATCCCGACCAGATGCGCCAAAAGATTATCGATCGGAATTTAGCTTCACCCAAAACGGCTGCTCAACTTACCGAAGCTGAAATCATCGAGTTTCTGTTTCTACCTGGATTTTCTACAGCCGAACAAGTGACTGAAATTTCAGGACGCGGTGTGGGATTAGATATTGTCAAAAGTATGGTGCAAGAGGTTGGTGGAACGATCCGCGCCACATCTCAATTCCGAAATGGTACTAATTTTTACTTGCAACTTCCCCTCACGCTCTCTGTTGTCAGGACGCTAATTGTCGAGATTTCTGGTGAACCTTATGCCTTTCCCCTGGGACGAGTGGATCAGATTGTCAAACTCGACAAATCGGACATTTATGTTGTGGAAGGTCGCCAATATTTCACTAAAGATGGTCAAAATATCGGGTTGATTGCAGCGAGCCATGTTCTGGATTTACCGGAGGCTTTATCCTTCGATGATGCGATCTGTGTAGTTGTGATCAGCGATCAATCCAACGCTTATGGCTTGGTTATAGACAAGTTTTTAGGTGAACGGGATTTAGTGGTGCGTCCACTCGATCCGCGTTTGGGTAAAGTTCGGGATATTAGTGCCTCTGCTCTAATGGATAATGGCTTGCCTGTTTTAATTATGGATGTTTCTGATTTGGTGGAATCCATTGACAACTTGCTCAACAGCGGTCAAATGAGACCTGTTGATGTCAACAAAGCCAAAAAAGCAAAAGGCAACGCTCGCCAACGCATTTTAGTTGTGGATGATTCCATTACTGTGCGCGAAATGACCCGAAAGCTGCTGCAAAATCGAGGCTACGATGTGGATGTTGCCGTAAACGGAATGGATGCTTGGATAGCCATTCGGGGCAATCATTACGACCTTGTATTGAGCGACATCGATATGCCTCGCATGAATGGCATTGAACTTGTCAAGCAAATTAAAAATCATCCCACATTCCATTTGCTTCCGGTCATTATCGTGTCGTACCGCGATGCCGAAGAAGATCGTATTCAGGGTATGGAAGCTGGGGCAGATTATTACATCACCAAAAGCAGCTTCCATGACGACACATTAGTTAACGCGATCGTCGATCTGATTGGACAATAGCCTTTTCAGGAGAGTTACCTAAGGATTAACGGTAAGTTAAAAATTATGATTTTCCTATGAAAAGATTTACAGTAAATAGATCCACGCTCAAATAATGCCTGTACTTAGAATGAGAATTGCGATTGTCAATGATATGGCTATGGCAGTGGAAGCCCTCAAGCGAGTGCTGCTAACCGTTCCAGGTTATGAAGTGGCATGGATTGCACGGGATGGTGCAGATGCGGTTGCCCGCTGCGCCAAAGACACCCCCGACTTAATTTTGATGGATCTATTCATGCCAATCATGGACGGTGTGGAAGCTACCAGCCAGATCATGAAACAGTCTCCCTGTGTGATTCTGATTGTGACGGCAAGCGTCGGCAAGAATGCCGGGAAGGTGTTTGAGGCAATGGGGCATGGTGCCCGTGATGCAGTGAACACTCCCGTCTTGGGAATCCAAGGAAGTCCAGATTCTGCCCAACCGTTACTGACAAAAATTGCGACTCTTAGCAAGCTAATTGGCAAATCATCTCAAAGCTCAACTCCAAAATCCCAAACTTCAAAATTTACTTCATTCTCCACACCTTCCTCTCTACTTCCTCCGCTAGTGGCGATCGGCTCCTCAACAGGTGGTCCCAAAGCTCTAGCCGCCATTCTCTCCCGCCTACCAGCAAACTTCGG
>NZ_JAUBQD010000074.1:18088-31115 GCF_036701085.1 Microcoleus sp. Pol7_A1 | reverse complement strand
CCGAAACATAAACCTATTCATATTCACTCATTTATTTATTATACATCGCTGATGTTATTAAATTTTCATTCCTTAGTCAAGGATGCTAGCGGTTTGATATCACCGATTTGATTCGAGCTGAGGTTAATCCCTTCCAGGTTAGTCAAAGATGCTAGTGATTTGATGTCACTAATCTGATTGCTGCTGAGGTCGATAAAAGTCAGTTTCATCAAAGATGCTAGCGGTTTGATGTCACTAATTTGATTGCCAGCGAGATCGATCCCTTCCAGGTTAGTCAAAGATGCTAGTGGCTTGATGTCGTCAATCTGATTGCTGCGGAGGAAAAGCCCTTTCAGGTTAGTCAAAGATGCTAGCGGTTTGATGTCATCGATCTGATTTTCGATGAGGACGATTTCAGTCAGGTTAGTTAAGGATGCTAGCGGTTTGATGTCGCCGATCTGATTGTTCCCGATGTTGAGCACTTTCAGGTTAACCAAGGATGCTAGCGGTTTGATGTCAACGATCTGATTGCTGCTGAGGTTGAGCAAAGTCAGGTTAGTCAAAGATGCTAGCGGTTTGATGTCGGTGATAGAACAGTTGATGAGCCGGAGAACGTTCAGGTTAGTTAAGGATGCTAGCGGTCTGAGGTCGCTGATTCCTTGCTTCGTAAAGCTAATTCCTGTGATACTAGAAAGTTGGCGATCGCCCTCATCGCACTCAGTAGTTCCTGCTATTTTTAACAGCATATCAACAGTATGTTTAGCTTCAGGGTTCAAAGAATCTTTTTCGCGACACCATTGAGCAAATGTTTTGTTCCCCGATCGCACTTCTGCTGCTGCTTTCCCCGACACTCCATTTCCAGATAATGCTAGAAGCACACAACAAGTAAGTGCGATCGACTTTTGTAACTTCCTGTGTTTCTGTACAACGATGAGTGTCATAATCTTGTACCTCTAATTTTCTCCACTGTATACAACAAAGACACTGCCTTACCGTGTCCCTGCAAAACATCTATTACAAACTCTCTGAATCACCTCACTCAGGCAACTTATACTAATTAGTAGGTGCGTAATTTTGCCTTATATTCTATGCCGAGCAATGATATTTCCCCGCTGAGCACCCTACGCAACTAATTAATATCAACTCCCACCAAATCTGCCACAACTTTCTCCAATCCAGCTATCACCTTCGCCGTCCGTTCCCAGTCAACCTTATCGGGTGTATCTTGCGCCGTGTGATAGTAAGGATAGCGATAGGGAGCAGTATCTGTCACCATCAGCCCTGGATAACCATGTTGCCAAAAAGACCATTGATCTGACCAACCAACACCAGGAATACCACCCGGAATTGCTGCACCTTCCGAGGGAAATTCAGCATGGCGACGGAAAGATGCGATCGCCTCTCTAACCAGTTTACTTGAGGATGTATTGCCAATAAATCCGATAAAATTTCCCGACGTAGGATAAAACAGGTTTAATGGTGCTGGATATTTCTGACTATTTTTGGCATCTGAGTAATAACCAATTGTTTCTAAACTGAGCATCGAAACAATTTTTTCATTACGCTCTCTGCATCTTTTGGCATAAACCAAACTCCCCATATCAGCAGTCCAGAAAAAAGGCGGTTCCTCATTCACAAACTCAACAAAACGCACAGTTTTTTCAGGCTTTTTATCCGCAAACATTCTAGCTAAAGCCAGAACTCCCGCAGCCCCAGTTGCGTTATCATTTGCCCCTGGACTCCCCAGCACAGAATCATAATGTCCCCCAATTACAACTATTTCCTCTGCCTTTTTTCCGCCGGGAATCTCCACTTCTATGTTATAATAAAATTTATCATCAATTTTATATCCTTGTCGTTCTACTTTATAGCCAGCAGTTTGAAATGATGCTTCGAGAAAGTCAGCCGCTTCTCCAAGTTTTTGATATTGTATAAAGTTGCGCTCTCCGATTTCACCAGAGAGCTTTTCCACATCGCGCTGTAAAGCATCTCGGAGCGAGATTTCCTGTGCTGTTAAAGGGGGAATTGTCCCGCTGTAGCTTTTCCCTGGCATTGCAATCATACTCAACCCTATCCCACTAATCAGGCTAATTAAGATTGTACTAAGGATAGCCAGTCTAGTTAACGTTCCGCGATTCCATAATCCGATTGTCCCCAATTGCATTTGTTTTTTATCTTTTGCTATCCTTGTGTAGCAGGGTGCGTCAGTTAGCGTTATTTTTTCAATAATCCAACAGCTTTTGACTGACGCACCCTACAAGTTTACACATCTGGCAACTTATACTGCCCCACAATCCGTTTAGCATATTCCGGCACATGAGCCTCTAATTTCTCCGGGTAATTGCGCTTCACGTACAGATAATTGCGAGTGAAATGAGAATCAATCGAAAACCGAGCATATTCCAAACCCTTCGGCCCAATTCTCTCAATAAAAACTCCCATTAACTTCGCCGCCCACATTGGCAAAGTCACTCCTTTTTCATAAGCCGGAATACTTTGCTGAACCGCTTCTTTTCTGTTTCCCTGAGACATCACGGGCTGAGTATTTAGCTGATCCGTTACCAAATCCAACATCTCTTGCCCGGTGTCATTTCGCACCACAATCCACTGCCAGCCAAAAGGTGCGCCCATATAGCCCACAACTAAATCTGCTAAAGAATTCACATAATCAAAACAGCTCAAACAAGAAGGAGCAAAAACATCTTTCAATTCCTTAGTATTCAGCCCGAAAAACGGCACTTTTTCTTCCGAACCATCTTCGTGTTTGAAGTGAACGTTAAAGTCTTGCATAAACTCATAAGATACAACTGTTTGGGGAGAACGGCTAGTCGTATCTAGGAATTTCTGCAAGCCCGCGCGGCTGACATTATCGACACAGGGAGTTCCCAAAACGTAGAGCTTCTCTAAACCGAGTTTTTTCTCGACTGTTCGCAAAGCTTGAATTTGACAGCCGACGCCAATTACTAACAGCCGCTTCATCCCAGATTTTTCGATTTGTTCTAATACTGAAAGGTTGGGAGAGAGAGTTGGTTTGTTGACTTTTGCTGCGAGAATTTCCTCGCGATTCCTAGCAATAATAGGCATCGGTTGAAAACGGTCTTCTTTGGTATTCTGGACGCAAACAACACCTTCTACAATTCCTTTTTCAAGCATTTCAATCGCAATTGTACTGACGATCCCCGTCCACTGAGCGCCCTCGATCGGCTCTTTTTTCCGAGCAGCCATCATATTTTGACTGACTCCGAAATACCAATCGTCGGGATTGTCGAGATTGCGCGATCGCCCGTGAATCTCTGCTTCTAATTCTGCGATGTGCTGTGTTAAGAAAGCACAAGATTCCTTGACATAATGGATGTAATATGTATCGCACAAACCGCACTCGCTGCAAAGTTCTTTAGCGGGCCGGCGGCTACCCGGTTTCAGGGCTTTGGATTTTTGGTGTTTACTAGAATCTGTTGCGGTCATCTAAATTACTTATTTTATGCAGATATGGCTTTTGTTAGGATATCACAGCAATTCTGGTTATTAAGTAGTCGCTCTAATTAAACGTAAAACTTTGTTGGCTATTCAGAAATCCGTCAGGGCGGTATCTCTTGGAACTCCCCTACAGAAACCGGGTTTCTAGGTCTTAGATCTTTGGGGACGAATATCCTTACTTTTTTAGTGCCTCTTAGCTCGGATTGTGCTTGTGTAGGAGCGAATTCTATTCACCCGGGATTATTAGTATAGAATCCGGATCTAGCGGGCGATCGCGCGAATACATTGCCAAATAAAGCTATAAAAAAATGGTAAAAATGTTTGTGATAACAGCCATAGCTGGCATCACGATGAATCTCGCAATTTCGAGCTTAGGATTTGCTGCTTTAGTTCGCCCTGTTCCCGCTATGAATCAAACTGTTGCGACTCTAGAAAGAATGCTCAGCGCGACACAAAAGCCGGCGGCGCTGAACTATTCGCGCCTGGGGATTGGCGGCGTTCGGTTGGGGATGCCTGTAGAAGAGGCAAAACGTAAGCTGGGAAAACCGCAGCGGGACGAAACTAAACCTGCTGGCTCTGGGATCGGCGGCAAGATTCGCACGCTAACCTACTCAGGATTGACGATAGCAGCATGGGAGGGCAAAGTTTATTTAATTTCTACTACCAATCCCAAGTTTCTGACAATGGATGGTGTGAAGGTAGGAGATAACAGCCAAAAAGTTGTTAAAGCTTACGGTTACGGGTCGCAATCTGTGCAGGGTGGATTGACTCGGTTGATTTACAGCAATGACCAAAAGGCTTCTAATTTGATTTTGGAACTTAAGGGCGATCGCGTGCAAAAAATTATTGTGAGCACGCAGCTAAACTGAAATATTAAACCACAGTGCAAACATCTCGGTTTACAAGTTTGTAGTCAGGACTTTATTCCTTATTTATTAAGATTTTTAGCCTTTCAGTAAGTTGACTGGAGGGCTTTTTCCTGATGTGCGATCGCCCGAGTCTCCTTAATCCTCTTGATCGTCATCCGACAACTTTGCCATTTCCTCAGCAACTAGCGTCTGAAAATCCTCTCCGCAGTGAACGTTCAGATGAATTGGATCGCTCAGGAACTCTGCTAGAATTTCAGCTTTTTGTAGATCGCTCAAATCAAGCAACTGAAGCTGAGGGATTAAAGTAATAACATTTTGACACTCAGTACCGAATTCTTCAATTAACGTACTCAGCGTAGAATTAGTTACAGAAATTGTCCGAGCGCTAACTTGCATCTTTACTTATCCAATTCTCAGTCCGCTAGGAGTGGGCTTCGTTTGTTCGCGGTTTCAACAACCGCCGAGCCCGGTCGGATTTGGGATCGCACCCATAAAAAAAAGTAGAGGTGCGATCGCGATCGCATCTCTACAAAAATTCTAAATAAGGTGCACATTGTGCACCCTACCAATTAGCTGTTCTGGGGAACAGGAGCACTCGGTGATCCAGAAAAAGTCGGCGCTACAGAATTACTTGGCGCAGGAGTCTTAGCCCGTTTCTTGATCAAGATTGGCTTGACGCTGTTTTCTCCACCAATCGGGGGATCTTCTTGTTGAGCGTAATCCGCGCCCATCCAAGCAGGACGGCTTTGGTCGAAAGCCATTTGCAAAGCAGCAGCGGCGATCGCGTGGGAGTCGTACTCCTCGGATAACTGAGATACTAGAGGCAAGAAAGATGCCATCCGTTCGCCAGCCAAAGCTTCGCGAACTTTACCCTGCATCTTTTCCAACTGACGAGCTTCTATTTGCGCCCGTGTCGGAATGTTTCGCACCGTCAAGCTCGATCGCACGTGGCGTTCAATCAAGCGCAGTTTGCGGCGATCGACCGGTTGAATCAGCGTAATCGCCGTTCCTTCCCGACCAGCCCGGCCCGTGCGTCCGATCCGGTGAACGTAGCTTTCCACACTGTCGGGCAAATCGTAGTTAATCACGTGAGTCAAGTGATCCACGTCCAAACCCCGCGCCGCAATATCAGTCGCCACTACCCAGCGGACTTGACATTGGCGGAACCGCGACAGCAAGCGTTCCCGCTGTGCCTGATTCAAATTACCGTGATACTCGTCAACGCTGTGACCTGCTGCTTGCAGTTGGCTGGTGAGTTCCGCCGCCGACTGCCGCGTCCGCACAAAAATCAGTGCAGATTCCGGGTCTTCCATTTCTAGGATTGGCTGTAGAGCCCTTGCCTTCGACCAGCCGCGGGGAATCATGTACACGCCTTGGCTGATGCGCTTCGGCGTTGCTTTTGGCTGTTCTACGGTGACGTTAACAGGGTTGCGCAAATGGCGCGACACCAATTTCCGAATGGAAGCTTCCATCGTCGCCGAGAAAAATGCCGTTTGACGTTCTTTTGGTGCAGCATCCAAGATTTTTTCCACATCTTGGATAAAGCCCATGCTCAGCATTTCGTCAGCTTCATCCAAAACTAGCCATTTTACCTTGTCTAGTTTCAGGCTGCCGCGGCTCAGCATATCCAATATGCGTCCGGGTGTACCGACAACTACGTGAACGCCGCGCTTCAAACGCTGCATTTGGCGATCGATCGATTGACCGCCGTACACCGTCAGAACTTGCAGAGAGCGACCAACTTTTACCGGCCCGTCGCTACTAATGCCGCTCAAATCGCGGATGGCTTCAGTTACTTGCATCGCCAATTCGCGAGTCGGCGTCAGCACCAGTGCTTGCACCGCAGTTACATCTAAATCAATCCGCTCCAAGATGGGCAACGAGAATGCTGCCGTTTTGCCTGTCCCTGTTTGGGCTTGACCCACAACGTCGCGACCTGCTAACAGGTGCGGAATTGCTTGTACTTGGATGGGAGTAGGTTCTGTAAAGCCTAGTGTTTCCAGATGGAGAACGAGTTCTTCCGAAAGACCTAAGCCTTCAAACAATAAATTCATTAATGCTCCTAATAACGAGTCTTAGCCTTCTAAGTTGCCCAACTCGGATGCGGATTTCTGCTCTAGGGCAGGAACTCATAAGAGTTCTTTATGGTGCTGCGCCTGCGCGCACCTTCTTAAATAGCAATCGAGTATAGGGCAGCTCCGTCGATGGTGACTAAATTTACCAATTCGACAGCCGTCTTTGATTTTGTGACATCACCGATACCAACCGCCAGGGGTCGGGTTATAGGCTTCCAACATTCTTAAAATAGGACATTGGACTTCCTTTGAGGTACTTGCAAGCTTTCCCTCTAGGGCATTTTATAGTGAGGATCATGACCAGCCCCACTTAACTACATAGTAGTAACAGGTTGTTTGGTTCAGGCGCTATCCCGCAATCCGTCGCCTGCGGGATTGAGCAGGGGATGGGGCGACCGTTACCGCCTATCCATCTCAACACTCTTTCGGGATACCGTTGTGGTGTATGGCGGACGGCGAAGCAATCTCAAATTATCCCCGCTTATTTCTGGCTTGTTATCATCATAACTCTTTACATTCAGAAACAAAACATTAAATTCGTTAAAATTTGCCGATGTTCTGTAGAGATTACCGCACCCCGACGGGGAGCGTCGATTGCCAGAGAGGCTACTAAAGGTTTATAACCCCTTTGCTAGATATCTTTGCACAATATTGTACAAACCGTTACTTTTGCTGCACAATCCGCTAATCATTTTTGGCTGGTGTCCGGTTTTTGTTCACCACACCGCCGATCGGGACAGTTCCAGCAACACTTACACTTGACCGTAGAGGTCGTAGACATCTGCACCAGTAATTTTCACAGATACGATCGAACCCAGCCCCGCTTCTCCTGTCACATAGACGAGTCCATCTACTTCTGGGGAAAATCGGGCGGATCTACCAATCAACTCGCCTGTCTCTGGTTGTTCTTGTTCTATCAGGACATCAACTACCTGACCGACAGACTCTTGATTCTTTTTCAATGATATAGGTTGTTGTGCCGCCATTACCGAATTGCGCCGCATTTCCATTATTTCTGCAGGTAATTGCTGGGGCAAGCTAAAGGCTGGGGTTCCTTCTTCTGGCGAAAATACGAAAACTCCTACGTGATCGAATTCGTGGCGCTTGACAAATTCCAGCAAGTGTGCTGCGTGTTCGTCGGTTTCGCCAGGGAAGCCGACAATAAAAGTTGTCCGCATCACCGCACCGGGAATTGCGGCTTTGAGCCGATCGACTATAGCATCATTGATCCCGGCTTGAAAAGGTCGATTCATCGCCCGCAGAATTTCGGGATGGGAATGTTGCAGGGGTAAATCCAAATACGGCAAAACGTTGGGTGTTTCGCGGATGGCTGCGACAACTTGCGGAGTCAAACCTGTAGGATAGGCGTAGTGCATCCGAATCCAAGGCACATCTACTTTACCCAAAGCGCGAAGCAGTTCGGCTAGTTTTGGTTCGCCGTAGATATCTTTGCCGTAGTTGGTGGTAATTTGAGAAATTAAAATAATTTCCTTTACCCCTTCCGACGCCAATTGCTGAGCTTCCGCGACGATAGACTCGATCGTGCGCGACCTTTGATTTCCGCGCAAGTGCGGGATAATGCAAAATGCACAGCGGTAGTCGCAGCCTTCTGCTATGCGCAGATACGCGACACCTTCGGATGTTGTGCGATAGCGGGGAGTAGTTTCGTCAGCGATGTAAGTAGGTTCTGAGGAGACGAGGGAAACTCGATCGCCCTTTTCCACCTGCTGCATAACATCGACGATTTTATGATAGTCGCCCGTGCCCACAATTGCGACTGCTTCCGGCAATTCGTCCAGCAATTCCTGCTGAAAATGCTGTGCCATGCAGCCGGTGATGACTACTTTTTTATTAGCTTCTGCCAATTCTACCAAGGTGCGGACTGATTCTTCTCGCGCAGCTTGGATAAAACTGCAAGTATTGACGACGACGTAATCGGCTAATTCTTCATTAGAATCGACTTGATAGCCCGCTTGAGCCAGCAAGCCAATCATGTGTTCGGTGTCGATGCGATTTTTTTCGCAGCCGAGGTGAGTAAATGCGATCGTTGGCTTCGTTGCCATGCAGTAATAGTTAGTGTTGCGCTATTTCTAAGAACTTTTTATGATATCACACTCATTTCCAATTGGCAAGATATTGGTCTAATTTGTCGATCGGCCGAGAGTGGAATTTTTACCTTGGGGGCGGGCATAATCACCACCCCACAAGAGTCTTAAGATTTTTCCCGATGCAAATCTTGATGTTTTTTTAGCTTAAAAATACTGCTAGCCGAACTTACAAGGGGATTTGATCGGACGATACATCGGGGGCGAGCGCCAGACTTGGTTCGCCCGAGAGCACTTGACCAGCAGACCCACTAGCTAATTGACCGTAAGAGTTTACGCCCAAACCATTAACTTGACGCATCAAAGTGCTCATTTCCAAAGCACTCATCGCATAATTCCAGCCCAAATTGCTTTTAATTCCGGCCCTTTCCAAAGCTTGCTGCATCGTGTCAGTCGTCACCACCCCAAAAATCACTGGCACCCCTGTCTGAAAAGCAGCAGCAGCAATTCCCTTAGCAACCTCACCAGCCACAAAATCGAAATGAGGAGTTTGGCCCCGAATTACCGCACCCAGACAAATTACCGCATCGTAGCGACGAGAAAGAGCAGCTTGACGAGCAATCAAAGGAATCTCAAAACATCCCGGAACCCAATAAAAATCAACTTGATTACCGTGAGGATTGATATCAACTCCGTGGCGTTTCAAACAATCTTGACAACCTTCCAAAAGTTTGTTGACAATCATATCGTTAAAACGACCGATGACTATAGCAAACCGCAAAGATTCTGTTTGAGTAAAAGTTCCCTCGAAAACAGTCATAGTGTTCTAGTTTAGATTTTAGGTCTTAGATTTTAGATTTTTGTTTGTGAGAAGGCAAAAGTCAGAAAGTAGCAGCATCTCATCTGAATCTCAAGTGCAAAAACATACAGGGTCGCGCGGTCTGGAAAATTCCTAGCTTCTGCCGAATGCCTTTCAATCGCTGGTGAATGCCTTCATCCTTCTATCTTTTACCTTCTTTATTCGATAGGGTTGGGTGAAATTAAACGACTAAAAAGTTCAATACACCCACTGCAATAACCAGCAAAAACCAGAGACCAGATCCCGCATAAATCAGGGATTTAGACTGATTCCAGTTTTGGGGAGAGGCATAAGCAACTGGCACGCCAACGACCATTACAAAAGACAGCAGTACCAGACCCAGTAAAACCACTTGAAACAAAATTGATAACATCTTTTCTCCTTTCGATATAACCGTGCGTTGATCGGAAATAGTTTCCCAGAACCGAAAAAAATCTTCCAAATTCTAGTTTTTGACAGTTTCCCGATAGTCGATCGAGAAATTGTCGGTTGATTGATACGAAAGAACCAGTGCAAATTCGGGCGTTGCGCGAACAGGCGTCAGCGGCTCTTGAGATTTCGATCAATTTTATCATTGTTCGCTACACGACAGAAAACTGGAAAGGTTAAGTTAAAGCCCGATCGACACATCCGGTTTCAGAGGGCGAGAAATTGCTACTGTTTGAGTTAGAGATGCGGGATGTTCGACTATGGACTTAGTTTTGTGCCACACAACAGCAGATTTTGACGCCTTGGGGGCGGCGGTGGGACTTTGCGTGCTGCGCCCAGGTAGCAGGATCGTACTTACTGGCGGGTCTCACCCGACGGTGCGGGATTTTTTGGCGCTACACCGCGACGAGTACCCGCTGATTGAACGCCGATCGGTCAATCCGCAACAAATTCGATCGATTACTATAGTTGATGCCTCCCAGCGCGATCGTTTGGGAAAAGCCGCCGAGTGGCTGGATTTGCCACACCTGAGCGAAATTGCTGTTTTCGACCACCACCTAGAGGCGCATTCAGACATCCCCGCTACTGTTACGCAGATCGAAGCAGTCGGAGCCAGCACGACATTAATTGTCGAAAAGCTCAAAAATCAAGCAGAAAACAGCGACACACCCTTCCGCCTTCTCCCTTCGGAAGCAACAGTAATGGCCCTCGGCATCCACGTCGATACAGGTTCCCTCACCTTTGAGGGCGCAACTGCGCGAGATGCCATAGCTTTGGCCTGGTTGATGGAACAAGGAGCGAGTTTGGGGGTAATCGCTGAATATGTAGAACCCGGTTTATCTCCCCAATTGCAAGATTTGCTCAGAGAAGCGCTGAATAATTTGCGATCGGAAACTTTGCACGGTTACAGCGTAGCTTGGGTTCTGCTATCTACTGAATCCTACGTTCCCGGACTTTCTTCGCTGGCTTCTCGCTTGCTCGATTTGACTGAAACCGATGCTCTGCTTTTAGGTAATGTTTATAAATTTAGCGAAAACGAAAACAACCGCAACATCGCTCCCGAATCGCCAGTTTCCAATCGATTAAGTATTATCGGTCGATCGCGCATCGAAGGAACAAACCTCAGCGAATTGTTCAAACCCTTCGGCGGCGGAGGCCACGCCCGCGCCGCTTCCCTCGCCACCCGCGATGTTGACCCCTTGCTGACTTTAAATCAGTTAGCTGACGAACTCAAAACTCAAATTCCCCACCCTCCGACAGCGCGCGAATTAATGTCGTCTCCCGTGCGGAGTATTCGCCCGGAAACATCGGTGGGGGAAGCTCACCGTATCCTCCTACGTTACGGACATTCGGGGCTTTCTGTGGTCGATGCGGGTGATCGGCTCGCCGGCATTATCTCGCGCCGCGACATTGACATTGCCCTGCACCACGGTTTCAGTCACGCCCCGGTGAAGGGTTACATGACTCCGCAGCTAAAAACGATCGCCCCGGATACCTTGCTGCCGGAAATTGAATCTTTAATGGTGACATACGATATCGGGCGCTTGCCAGTATTGGAAAACGGTCAACTGGTAGGAATTGTTACCCGGACTGACGTGTTGCGGGAATTGCACCAGCAAAAAGCACGAGACAGGGGAAGCAGTGCAAAATTTTCTGATTGTCCCGTGCCCGAATCGGTTGAGCAATTATTGCGATCGCGCATCAGTCCCGAATTATGGCAATTATTGTCGATCGCGGCCAATCTTGCCCAACAGCGCGGTTGGCAACTTTATCTAGTTGGTGGAGCAGTCCGGGATTTACTCTTAGCGACCGATGATAAACTGGCGCTAACTGATATTGATTTGGTTGTGGATGGAAAGTGCGGTTCCGACGATTCCGGTGCTGGTGTCGAGTTAGCTTCATCGCTGCAAAAACTATACCCGGGATCGCGTTTGGACGTTCACGGTCAATTTCAAACCGCCGCACTTTTGTGGCACAAAGACTCTCCTTTTGGCTCCCTGTGGGTGGATATCGCGACTGCTCGTACTGAATTTTATCCTTATCCGGCTGCAAATCCTGAAGTTGAAGCGAGTTCGATTCGCCAAGATTTGTACCGCAGGGATTTTACAATTAATGCGCTGGCTGTGCGGTTGGGCGTTCCTCGCAGCGGCCAATTGTTAGATTTTTTTTGCGGTTTGTTGGACTTGGAAGCGAAGAAAATTCGAGTTTTGCACGCCAACAGTTTTATCGAAGATCCGACGCGAATTTATCGCGCTGTGCGGTTTGCGGTGCGGTTGGGATTTGAAATTGAGCCGCAGACGGAAGGATATATCCGCCACGCTTTGGCCAGCGGGATTTATTACCGAATTCAAGGGGAAAACGGCCGAGCTCCGGCTTTGGAAACTCGGCTCAAAAGCGAATTAAAATACATTTTGCAAGCTCCTTACTGGAAAGTTGCTTTGCAAATGCTGGGAGATTTGCAGGCTTTGCGCTGCATTCATCCTAGTTTGGAGTTGGATCGGGAGTTGTGGCGGCAATTGCGTTTGCTCGATCGGTGTTTGCAAGGAAGGATGAAGGAAGAAGGAAGTTCGGCAACGGATTCTGTAACGGATGTCAGGAAGAAGGAAGAAGGAAGAAGGAAGAAGGAAGAAGGAAAAAGGAAGAAGGAAGAAGGAAGTTCGGCAACGGATTCTGTAACGGATGTAACGGATGTAACGGATGTAACGGATGTAACGGATGTAACGGATGTCAGGAAGAAGGAAAAAGGAAGAAGGAAGAAGGAAGAAGGAAGAGACTATTCCCTATTCCCTATTCCCCATTCCCCATTCCCCATTCCCCATTCCCCATTCCCCATTATCAATATTCCCGATTGGCAGATGCGGCTGGAAGTTTTGATAGCTTATTTAGCACCGGAATATCGCGGCAAGGTGGCTGCAAATCTTCAGTTACCTGCTGACAGCATTAAGCGGCTGGAAGTTTTGGAAGCCGGAAAGAACCAGTTAGCAGAGAATTTGCCTAAATGCGAGTTGCCGAGTCAACTGGTTTTGCTGTTGAGGAATTATGAATTGCCAGTGTTAATTGCGATCGCCCTGCAAAGTCCGCGAAAATCCCGCCGTCAAATTTGGGAATATCTCACCAGGTGGGCGAATGTTGAGCCGCCTTTGAATGGCAACGATTTGAAGGCTTTGGGTTATAAGCCTGGGCCTGGGTTTAAACGAATGTTGGATGATTTGTTGGCTGCGAGGTTGGATGGCAATTTGGGCGATCGGGCTGCTGCTATCTCTTTCTTAGCAGAACGTTATCCTCAAAATTAGT
>NZ_JAUBQD010000074.1:0-17988 GCF_036701085.1 Microcoleus sp. Pol7_A1 | reverse complement strand
AGAGTGCGTCAGCAGCGCGTTATTTTTCTATAATTGATTAGCTAATTGCTGACACACTCTACTAAATTTTGATTTTTCAATCCCAAATAGGCTAACAAGTAGAGTGCGTCAGCAGCGCGTTATTTTTCTATAATTGATTAGCTAATTGCTGACACACTCTACTAAATTTTGATTTTTTAATCCCAAACAGGCTAACAAGCCGATCGCACTTTATTGATATTCCGAGAATTTAGGTGAAAAAACAGCGCGCTTCTGGTTTAATCGCAATTGTTCTTTACAAAACTTTTGTGGCTTCCCTCTTGATAGTAACTTCGCTCGCTTTGCTTTTTGCACTAAAAAATCATCAAGCCTTGGAGGATTTTTCGGAATCCTATTTATTAGAAACAAAACTGAAGATTGTAGAATTTTTATTAGACAAAGTTCTACAAATCCAGCCTAAAACTTTACTGTTTAGCGGACTAGCTGCCGGAGTTTATGCAGTTTTAACTGTTTTGGAAGCGGTAGGTTTATGGTACGAAAAAGGTTGGGCAACAATTTTAGTTTTAGTGCTAGTAGGCATCAGTATTCCGCCTGAAATCTATGAGTTAGTTGAGGGTTTCACGGTAATTAAGTTAGCGGTATTTATCGCAAATATAGCCGTATTATGGTATTTGCTGCACCATTTGCCGAAGCACGGTAAGGGAGCTTAAAGTTCTGAGGATTCAGAGGAAACTCCTTTGACTTAATAAATGTCAGCATCTTCAATCAGTAGGCGATTGACCATTCTATTTGTGATGCCTTTATCTGATAATTTTAAGTTTCAACATGAAATATTCAACTTTGCGGGCGCATTCTTGAGTGTATTCATAGTGTTTTTCATTTTTAATCATACTTTCTACGCTCTTTATTTCTCCCAGATGAAGATCGCCATTCATGAATTCACAAAATTGCTCACAAGTCAATATAAAACCTCAATCTTTACAAAAATCGGCAAATTGTAAAGAGTTGCTAAAGTAAGGAGGGGTTATACCCCCCATGAGTTAGAGTCATATCATATAGATGCACCCTGATGGCTTTCCCGTTCCACAAGAGCGGGATTTTTATTGGAAAGCCGTAGCGTTAAGTTTCGCAATACCTACTACAGATAAAATGACGTGGGGATGCAAAGATTAAAGACATAGCAGAGCTAAAGCTAAAACAAGGGCGCAGATCGATCGAACCTCACGCCCAACTCTGCGAAATAACCCAAAGGCGGTAGCATAGTTGGGGAAACGGCATCAACTGAAGATGAACTTAGCGCCAGCAACAGTCCTGCAACAGGGCAAATACACAATTAACGCGACTTTAGGTATAGGAGGGTTCGGCATCACTTACCGAGCTATCCACACCCATTTAAACCAAACCGTCGTACTCAAAACCCTCAACGAAAGCCTGCGCCAACACCCAGAATCTGCCCAATTTCAGCAGCAGTTTATTGCCGAAGCCCAACGCCTGTCGCGGTGTCAGCATTCCAACATCGTCAGAGTAATCGACTTTTTTGAAGAAGCCGGACAGTCTTTTATAGCAATGGACTACATTCCGGGCAAAACTCTCGCCCAAATAGTAGAAACCGATCGGCCATTGCCAGAAGCCCAGGCTTTGCACTACATTCGGCAAATAGCCTCAGCCTTAAGTACAGTTCACCACAGCGGATTGCTGCACGGAGATATCAATCCAGAAAATATTATCCGGCGAGCCGATTCTCACCTCGTAATGTTAATAGACTTCGGCATTGCCCGAGGCTTTACCGCCGGCACCAAACAAACGCACACTAACTTGCTCTCGCCCGGGTACGCGCCGATTGAACAATACCTCTATGACGGTAAATGTACACCGGCTACAGACATCTACGCGATCGCAGCCACGCTCTACTACTTACTCTCCGGCGTGGCGCCCGTAGCAGCACCCCTGCGCGATCGCATTCCCCTGGCCGAGTTGCGGCAATTTCAGCCCAATCTCAGCCCGGGAATCGAGCGAGCCATCCTTCAGGGACTCGAAATCGACCCCCACAACCGCCCTCAGACAGTGGAAAATTGGCTCACCATGCTGCAAGAAACAGAGCGAGTATCAGCAAACAGAAAAGGCAAGCAAACTATGCGATTGCCTGCACCTCCACCGCTGCCGTTGACTTTGCTGGCCTTTGTCGTAACGGCTGCAATTGCAGGCTGGATGGGTTTTGACCTGGCTTGGCGCTACAGCAGCAGTCTCAGCAGCAATCGACCCCAAATTGAATCCTTCCCATCTCTCGAAGATTTGCTCAAATCCCGCGATTTGTCAGGGCCGATGTTCCGGCAGCCGTCTGTCGAAAGCAGCCCTCTCTACCCGATCCAACTCAACAAGCTCCCCAAACCCCCCTTAGAAAGCAGCAACGTTCCCGAACCGATCGATCCCTCAGAAACTAGCGCTGAACCTTCTGAGATCCCAACCCCGGAAACTCCAGCTCCAGAGCCCGAAGCCGAACCTGAGCCATCCCCGACGCCCGAGCCACAAGAGCAGCCTTCTGAGTCCCCCATTCCCGAGCCTCAAACCCAAATCGAGCCATCCCCCCAACCAGAACCCGCACCGGTACCGGAAGTTGAGCCCCTGCCTGCTGAACCGCCCTCCGCACCAGCCCCGCCTGCCCCTGAGAGTGCTAGTCCTGAAACCTTGCCACCCTCGGAATCCCCGCCGCCAGTAATAGCGTCGCCGATCGAGCGATCGCCTGAGCCTGCGATACCGAGCAGCAGCGGCAGCAATTCAGATAGTTCGATCGCACCTTACTCACCACCCCCTGTGGCAGATCCCACTGTGCCTTTTCCTGAACCTGCGACAAATTAGTATTGTTTTCGTTGGTTAAAAGTGCGGACAAATACTTGGTTTTATGAGCCAGAAAATATCCGCTAAGTAGTGGAGATAACTATGCTTTTGCTAGCAAATGACTATCTCACAAAACCTTCTGTCGAATCGGAAAATTCCAACAGTCGCGGTCTGAGTTTATCCAATATTTCCTATTACCTCTGCCATCCAAATGCCCGCCTCAAAAAAAAGCAGGACTATTGGATATTGTGATTTAAATTATGTTATAATACGTGCGCGACGCTGAGGTAGTGTGATGTCGTTTATTACTGTTGCCAAGCTGCAAACATTTTTGTACAAAGCAACCCCAACCTCAAATTTCAGCGAATGTCAGCCAGGCTTTTTGGCTGAGTCATTGCGCCTCTGACTGTTCAAACTCTCAAGAATCCCATCCCCGACAAAGGGGTGAGATTGTCCGTTACCCCAAACTTCCTTCCTTTGGGAGCAAGCATCATCGGGGACAAGCAAGTTATAATTTGTTGCGGAAGCGCACAGAGATTTTTTATGAGTAAACCCCCAGTTCATGCTTTTTTTGTAGGCCGAGCACTTGCCGAAGCACTGTACGAGCAATTAGAAAGCGCAGCAACCAACGCTTTCTCTGAACTCGGTAAATTTGACGCAGAACAAAGAGAACGCCTGCGACAGTTCACCGATCGAGTTGTGGAACGGGCAAACAAAGCTGCGGATGAGGCAATGCAGACCAGAACTGGCACTGCAACCACCACCACCATTCAAGACATTCATCCTGCAGAGCTGCAAGCGACTATTGACGAGCTGCGCGCCGAAGTGGCAATGGTGCGCTCCCAATTGCAGCGCTACCGCAGCAGTTTGCCCTAGCGCTCGCTCCGACCGCAACTATTATTTACGACTACGCGAGCGCAAAGCACTGCGCTCCTGCGCTCCTATCTGCCATCAAAGCCAAAACATAAAATAAGCAATTTGGGAACCCAAGTGTCTGCTCTCCTTGATGACTCTGTTAATCGCCAGCGCTCCAAAAAGCTCGCTGGCGCAGGCGATGAGCCAAAAACTGCTGATAAATCCTACAAAAGTAAAGCTTATCGCTGGAATCGCGAAAAATACTCCCGGAAGCGGCGCTTCTTCGACATTTGGGCCTTTGTCTTGCTCTGGCTGGCTTCGCTGTGGCTCGACAGCAAAAATTGGAGCTACTGGGGAGGCGTGACTGAAGAAAAGAAAGTTGCCAGACGCCGCTTTCAAGCTATCTGGGTTCGAGAAACACTCTTGGATTTGGGACCGACTTTCATTAAAGTTGGGCAGTTATTTTCCACCCGTGCCGATTTGTTCCCGGCAGAGTTTGTCGAGGAACTTTCTAAGCTGCAAGATAAAGTGCCTGCTTTCAGCTACCAGCAGTTAGAGGTAATTGTCGAGCAAGATTTGGGCAAGACAGTTCAAGAACTCTACCGCAGCTTTGACCCGGTGCCCCTGGCCGCTGCAAGTCTGGGTCAGGTACACAAAGCTCAACTGCATTCGGGCCCGGAAGTGGTCGTCAAGGTGCAGCGACCGGGACTGCGGAAGCTGTTCGAGATCGATTTGCAAATTCTTAAGGGAATTGCCCGCTACTTTCAAAACCATCCTAAGTGGGGTCACGGCCGAGATTGGATGGGGATTTATGAGGAATGCTGTCGCATTCTCTGGCTGGAAATTGACTATCTCCATGAAGGCCGGAATGCTGATACTTTTCGCCGCAATTTTAGCAACTGTGACTGGGTGCGGGTGCCGAGGGTTTATTGGCGGTACGCGGCTCCGCGAGTGCTGACTTTGGAATACCTGCCGGGAATTAAAATCAGCCACTACGAAGCTTTGGAAGCGGCCGGTATCGATCGCAAGTTAATCGCTCAGTTGGGGGCAAAAGCTTATTTGCGACAGTTGCTCAACGACGGCTTTTTCCACGCTGACCCACATCCCGGCAACATCGCTGTTAGTGCTGACAGTTGTCTGATTTTCTACGATTTTGGCATGATGGGGCAAATCCAGTCGAACGTCCGCGAAGGACTGATGGAGACGCTCTACGGCATTGCTTCTAAGGATGGACAGCGGATTATGGATTCTCTGATTGAGTTGGGAGCTCTGGTGCCTACGGGTGATATGAGTCCGGTGCGCCGATCGATCCAGTATATGCTGGACAACTTCATGGACAAGCCTTTTGAAAATCAGTCGGTGAGCGCGATTACGGACGACCTTTACGATATTGCCTACAACCAACCTTTTCGCTTCCCAGCTACTTTTACTTTTGTAATGCGAGCTTTTTCTACCATCGAAGGGGTAGGCCGAGGTTTAGATCCCGAGTTTAACTTTATGGAGGTGGCACAACCTTTTGCCATGCAGCTTATGAGTAATGGAAATGGCCCTGATACAGGTAGCAGCATTTTTAACGAAATCGGCCGTCAGGCGGCTCAGGTGAGTTCGACTGCTTTGAGTCTGCCCCGCCGGATTGAGGAGACTATTGACAAACTCGAACAGGGAGATTTGCGGATTCGCGTCCGTTCTGCAGAAACAGAGCGCTTGCTTCGCCGCATGAGCAGCGCTCAAATGGGTACGAATTATGCTTTGCTGATGAGTGCTTTTACTTTGTCGGCAACAATTTTGTTTGTTAGCAATCAAGTCTGGCCGGCTGTGGCTGTGGCTGTGCTGGCGGCGGGTGCAGGGTTTGCTCTGCTGCGTTTGTTCAAGCGGATCGATCGTTTAGACAGGATGTCATAATTGTGCAATTTGGGATTTGAAATTTCAGGTTGGAGATTTCTCGCCAGCCAAAATTTGACCTAGAATGTTAAGTTTTGGCTGGCTGACAACACATTGCTAAAATTTACAGCACTTACACGCTTTGACGCTAAAAACCCCGTCGCTTCCTAGATTTCTCGCCAGCTAAACCTCGGATTTTTTGTAGAAATCCTGTTTTTTTTTGCACCAGGTGGTTAATTTACTGGATTTACCGAAATTTTAAGACGGGATTACCATGATATCGATCTACAATATGAGGTCAAGGTAGTACAATTTTTCCAAAACTCGCGATCGCAGGTGGCAGAAATTTCAAGTTCCCTTCGGGATTTAAGTTTTGGAAGAAAACATTGCACCACTTCAATCAAGCTTTTAAGTTCGATGAGTCCAATCAGGCAATCTATGAAACGCTCTTTCGCAGGTAAGACAGACACAGGGCTAGTTCGTTCAGTAAATCAGGATTCATACTACATTGACTCTGACGGGCGATTTTTCATAGTAGCCGACGGAATGGGAGGACACGCCGGAGGTCAAGAAGCCAGCCGGATTGCGACTCAGGCGATTCAATCTTATTTGCTCGAACATTGGGAAGGGCCTGAGGATTCTCCGCTGTTGTTGGAAAAGGCTTTTTTAATTGCCAATCAAGCAATTTTGACTGATCAGCTAGACCACCCCGAGCGTGCTGATATGGGGACTACGGCTGTGGTTCTCATGTTTAGGGATGAGGATCGACCTTGGTGCGCTAATATCGGAGACTCTCGCTTGTACCGGCTGCACGGATCTCGCTTGGAGCAGATTACTGAAGACCAGACTTGGGTGGCTCAGGCTGTGAAAAGAAAGGCCCTAACTCCCGACCAAGCTCGCAGTCATCCTTGGCGTCACGTTTTGTCCCAGTGTTTGGGCCGCGATGATGTGCGGGAAATAGATATTTTGCCGGTGGACGTGCAGCCTGGGGATCGCTTGCTGCTGTGCAGCGACGGCTTGACTGAGGAACTTTCCGATCCTTTGATTGCTTCGCCTCTGAAGTCGATTCGCGCCTGCGAGGGCGCTGCAACTGCTTTGATTCAAGCAGCTAAGGATAAAGGGGGACGCGATAATATTACTGTGGTGATCGTGACGATCGACCTCAAATAAATCGGGCAACCCCCCGGAAAATCTAAAATCTAAAATCTAAAATCTAAAATTTAATGACCCGCGTTATCGGTTTGATCAGCGGCACGTCGGTGGATGGCATTGATGCTGCTTTGGTGGATGTGGTCGGTTCGCAAACAGACTTGAAAGTGCAATTGGTAGCCGGCAAGACTTTCCCTTATCCTGCTAATTTGCGATCGCAAATTCTCTCGGTTTGCAGCGGCTCAGCTTTGTCAATGGCTGAACTAGCCGAATTAGATGATGCCATCGCCCAAGAATTTGCCACGGCAGCCTTGACAATTCAAGCAGAATATGATAAAGCCGAATTAATCGGCTCTCACGGTCAAACCGTCTACCATCGACCTGCAGGGAAAGCGCAGAAAGACAGCGCCAGCGGGTTGATGGGCTACAGCTTACAACTCGGGCGGGGCGCGCTAATTGCTCAATTGACAGGCATTACTACTGTGAGTAACTTTCGATCGGCAGACATTGCAGCAGGGGGTCAAGGAGCACCCTTAGTCTCAATAGTTGATGCCTGCCTGCTGGCGGAACCCAACATCAGCCTCTGCATCCAAAATCTGGGCGGAATTGGCAATGTTACCTATCTTCCTGCCACGGGAAAGGGGGAAAACAAGGACGAGTCGGAGATTTTCAATCTTGGGGATGGCATCTCGGGCTGGGATACAGGCCCGGCGAATTCCCTGTTAGATTTGGCAGTACAGCACTTCTCAGGCGGGACTAAGACTTGCGACGAAGGTGGAGCTTGGGCGGCCTCGGGAACTCCCTGTCAAGCTTTAGTCGAGGATTGGCTGCAGCAAGAGTTCTTCCGTCAAGCACCGCCGAAATCTACTGGGCGAGAGTTATTTGGTGTAGACTATTTTGACCGGTGTTTGGTCGAGACCGAAGGTTACAACCTCAGTCCTGCTGACGTACTGGCTACTCTGACAGAACTGACTGTTGCGTCGATCGTTCACAGTTACCAAACTTTTTTATCGGCTATGCCCGATCGAGTTTTACTGTGCGGGGGCGGCAGCCACAATCTCTACTTAAAACGCCGATTGCAATCTCAATTGCATCCAGTGCAAGTGTTGACTACTTCTGAGGCAGGCTTGAGTGTAGATTTTAAAGAGGCGATCGCTTTCGCGGTTTTAGCCGCATGGCGGGTTCGGGGCATTCCCGGCAATCTGCCTCAAGTTACTGGTGCCCGGACATCGGTACTTTTAGGGGAAATTAACTCTTGTTGGCACAGTTGGGCGTGATAGCATAGAGTCTGAGGGACAACGGCTGTGCGTTGTTGCACCAGCATTGTAGCCAGCAGGAAAAGCATAGGAACAGCACTGTGGCTCACACGTTTTTAATGGAATCGGGCCAATGGACGCTCGAAGGAAGTTGGATTGAGCGCAATGGCGTGCCAATTACGGTTAAAGGCAAAACTTTAGTGAGCTGGAACCGAACAGATTGGTTCAGTATGGTGACGAAGCTCGTGTTTCCTGGAGGCGATCGCGAAGAGATTATTTTGCAGTACCGAGGACACCTCAACAGCGATGAACGGCAGTATACTTTTGTGCTCCAACACAGCGAACTCGGTCGGGTCGAGGGCGAAGGTTGGATTGCTCCCCAGTCGATCGTCCAGCGTTACTGGGTACTGGGAGACGAACGCCAACGGCGCACGGGTTTTGATACCCTGCATCGCGTCGATCACAACCGCTACTATCACTCTAGCGGCATCATGTCTGGTCATTACTTGACGAGTACGATGGAGGCTACTTTGGAACGTCAGTCGGAATAGCTTTTTCTAGAGTTACCACCTGCGAGTTCGAGGGTTTGATGTGAAAATTGAAGGTTTTGGTAGTCGGAGATCCCGCTCAGATGTCCGACTAGCGCCATTCTTGTGAAACCTCATCCGCTATAACAAAAGACAAATATTTTATTTTGTTAAAAAGTTCACACTTACGATCGAAAATTATCAAATTTTTGAGTCTAACCGCGATAAATTATTTTTGCGGTCTCTTTCTATACCACTCAATAGATTGCTGCGATCGACTTCCCATATTGAGTCGAATCAAGAAAAAACTGTCAAAGTTTTCTGATGGACGATGAGTCTGTGCAGATGCTTTCTACCTTCTATAGCAACCACGCCCGACCATTAGGACGTTGTTAATTGCTGAAACCCTTGATTTTTTTGTAGCTTCTGGCTTCTCAGGTAGATAACTAAAGCCTTCTTCCTTCTGCTTTCGAGTGACGCCCCATCACCCCCAACTCCTTTCCACCTGAGGGAAGAGAGTAAGAGATAGAGGTCGCCGACTGCGACTCTTTGCTACTCAACGCCTGGGTTTGGTTCTAGACCCCAATGATGTTTCAGAAAATGGCGGTACATGGTTTCCCGCAGCATCATTTGCTCGTAAAGCTTGACCAAAAACTCCTGAGCTTGTTCGCGGCTCATGTCACTTACCTGTGTTTTGAAGGAACACAGGCTAAATTGCTGTTCCAAAGACAATTCTGCTGGTTGGCTCATGACTTTGACTCCTCTGTAAGTAAAGGTGACTTAAAAGTGAACACCTGGATTAACCAGATTTGTAAAATGTTTCAGCGATAGAGCGTTGGTTTCGGGATGCCAGATTGCCCATCTCGCTTTAGTATATATTACAAAAGGTAACAATTGTTTGACAAAATCACCATCTGTCCCAGGAAATAGCTTACTTAGGGATAGAGATGCCAAGATGTCTGCAAAAGTTCCTTCCGCAGGCATATACAACTGTATCTACTTGTCAAGAGAAAAAAGGCTCAGTACGAACCAAAAGAATTGAAGCCCTTTATACCAAATCGGACGGAGCTTTTCTCGGCGAGAGGGAGAGGGGGAGATGAGGAGAGCGGGAGATTAGGAGATTGGAAGATGAGGAGAGGGGAAGATTGGAAGATGAGGAGAGGGGAGAGCGGGAGATGAGAAAAGGGGGAGAGGGGAAGATGGGGAGAATTTCTATTCCTCTGTTCTCCCTTCTTCCTTCTAACTAATTCGATGAGCCACCATCCTGGGGTTGAGTGGCCGCTCCGGGTCTGAAATTGGGAGCAGCGGGTGCAGGCGAAACAGGAGGAATGCCCTGATTTGTCCCAAAGTTGCTAGGCTGCCCGGGAGCGGGGAGAGGAGATTGAAACTGACTGGGATTTAACTGCTGCTGTCCCGGAGCGGGGAGAGGAGATTGAAACTGATTGGGATTTAACTGCTGCTGCCTCGGAGCCACAGGAGACGGCAGGGGTTGACCGGAATTGCCGATCGCAGGTGCAGCAGGAATGCCAGAATTGGGAAGCGAGGTATTGGGCAATGGGGAGGGAGCCGAACTAGGAAGAGTTGCCAGGGCAACTTTATCGCCCCCTACCTCTCTCAATTTGTCTAAAACCTCGACAACTTTGGCATATCTAGCATTTTGAGGAGCGTACAGCACTATCAACCCGGCAGGATTTTGGGTTTGGAAACTCTTTAAAACTCGATCGAGCTGTTGGTAATTAACAGGCAATTGGTCGATATAAGTTTGCCCAAAATCGTCAATGCTGACAATCAGCATCTCTCGCATCTGGGTTTGTCCAGTCTTCGCCTTAGGCAAATCGACATTAATTGCTTGCTGGCGAGTCAGTTGCAAAGCGGCCAGCAGAAAAAACGTCAAAATGCAAAATATCACGTCAATTAAAGGCACCAGTTCAATCCGAGCCTCTTCAGCAGGAGTATCTAGATTAATCTTCATCAGTTCTCAGGAGTTTTAATTATTAGAAGGTGAATCTTCTGCCGGATCGGAACCTTTCAATTTCGGCTCCCGGTTCCGTTCTCCCGATTCTTGAGAATTGAGAGAACGCCTGTTCAAACCATCGGAACCAAAGGAAGAATTGCTGTATTCTGTACCGGGCGATCGACCCTTAGCATTAGCTGCAGGCCAGTATTGCCTGTAAAGCAATTCCAGTTCATTTCCAGCTTTGCGAAATATTTTTGCCTGGTTGAACAAAAAAGCTTGAAATATCCGATAAAACGCCAAGGTAAAAATTGCTACTACCATTCCAGTAGCAGTCGTGATCAGCGCCTCGCTAATCCCCAAAGTTACGCCTGTTGTTGCCGACGTGCCGATGTCGCCCAGACGGATAGAACTGAGCGAGTTAATCAAGCCCAAAACTGTTCCCAGCAAGCCCAGCAAAGGGGCTAGAGCGATCGTAGCTTCTAAGATTTTGTCACCGCGGCGCATCGAAGCCAACTCTTCATCGGCGGCAGCTTCGAGTGCAAGTCTAAACAAATCTGGTTCGGGATTGTAGAGCCGCAGGGGTGCAGAAAGAAATCGCCCGATCGGCTGTCGGTTAGCTTGTCTGGCAATCTCGTTAGCCGCCCCCCAATCGCTGCGAGCCGCATCAAGAATGCGGTTAACAATCTGCTTTTCTTTGCTCAGGAGGCTCGCCCAAAACCACAAGCGCTCGATAATCGTACTCAAAGATAGAATCGATAACACCAACAGGGGCCACATGGCGGGGCCGCCTTTTTGAAACAGTTCTTGAATATTCACAGTATTTTTACTCCTGCATAACCGGCTGCGCTTGGCTTCTGTTGAACTTTTTTTAACAAATTTAAGGCCATTTAATTTTAGCTATTAATGTACTGTGCTCCGGGGTCGATCGACCGATCGCGATCGACTAATTCCTCACAACTCGTCTAAATCTTGACACATATCTTGCAGCGACTGGTGTTGAAGGCGGCGGGAAGAGCGGCGATATTTTTTAGTTTGCAGCTTCGGTTCGTATTGCTGCGTACCATCGGACTTGGTTTGCTGTTTCAAACTCGCCTCGGCACTACTAGAGTTTTGCTCTTGTTGCTGGCGGACGATCGCCTCTTCGAGAAAATTCAAGTAATAATCGTAGCGCTCCCAACCGCCCCGCACCACACAGTTAGGCTCGTCTCGGTGCGAACAGTCGCTAAACTGGCAGCTACCCAAAGCCAGCCTCTGGCGCGCTTCTGGGAAATATTGAGCTAACTCGGACGGGTCGCATTCGAGAGCCGGTTGATTAAAGCCCGGAGTATCGGCCAACAGTCCGCCGCCGGGGAGTTCAAATAGTTCTACGTGGCGAGTCGTGTGGCGCCCGCGGCCGAGTTTGCCGGAAACAGCGTTCACTCGCAGATTCAGGGCCGGGATCAGTTGGTTGATCAAGCTGGACTTGCCAACCCCAGAAGGGCCACAAATTACCGTTATTTTCCCTTGCAAGTGGGCCAGAAGGAAGTTCGGCAACGGGCTATGTACGGGCTTTAACGGATGTAACGGCTTGACCGAATTTGGAATGTCGGGGTTATCCTCATAACTCAGCATACATGGCTCTATTTTCTCCACTAAGTCATAAAAAGCTGTTTCCGATGCAGAAACTTCATTTTGACCGTTAGCGGGGGCTTCCTGGACTCCTTCGCCGCTGCGGACGCTAATAAACATTGGTTCGTAGCCCCAGCCTGAAAGCCGATCGCGCCACTGTTCCAACTCATCGGGCGTGACCAAATCGCATTTGTTCAGGCACAAACTCACCTCTAAACCGGTAGATTCTGCCTTGACTAAAAACCGAGTTAATGATGCGGGGTCTAAGTCGGGTTCGGCGAGGGCAAAAACGAGGAGAATGCGATCGGCATTAGCTACAGGCGGGCGGTTGAGTTCTGTTTGGCGCGGGAAGACTTCAGAAATTGCACCCCGGCGGTCAGTCCAGTCGGGTTCGTCTACCACCACGCGATCGCCCACCATCACCTGTTGGCCAATTTTTTTCAGTCGAGTGCGACGAGTGCACAGCAGACTCGGAGAATCAGCGAGGGGAGCATTTTTCCCGTCAATGGAGACCCCGGGATCTAACCTCACTTGGTAGAAGTTAGCCTGAACAGCAATTACAGTACCCACGATCGAGGGCGAATTCAGGCTCATCCTGCTTCCTGGTGTTCTGGGCGCTGCACTTTCATAGCAAAAAAACCGGAATCCGGCTCCTCCGCGATAAATTGCGTTTCGAGAATCTGGTAGCCTTCCATTTTCAGACTGTCGGGTACTTGTTCGATCGGCTCCCCAGCGTCCAGCCACACCTCCAAAACAGCACCCGGTGCCATTTGCTCCAAGCGGAGCTTAGTGCGGACAAAATTGAGAGGACACGGAGTTCCCCGCAGATCGATTTTGGCATCTGGGGATTTAGGATTTTCAATTTTGGATGTTGAATTCATAATGCTTTTTGCAATCTCAAATCCTGAAAGCCTTAGTTTTTTAAACAAGTTGCCTGGAAACTGGAAAATCTAAAATTTTGTGTCCAATTCACAAAGATTATTATTCTTTATCGAAATTTTGCGTCCCATTCGACAGAAATTATTTTTTCTGGAAAAAGTGAGCGCAATTGCGCTCACTTTTCCCTTATTTCTGAAACAAATTTCCCAGAAATCCTTCCAAACCGCCTTTACCGGTACGATCGCCCTTCAGCTTAGCAAGCTGCATCAACAATTCCCGTTCCTCAGCAGTCACCTTAGTAGGAATGTCAATAGACACGGTAATCAAATGATCGCCGCGACTGACTGGATTTCCCAACCGAGGTACCCCTTTTTTCTCCAGAGTCAGAACAGTATTCGCCTGAGTTCCGGTAGGAATCAACAATTCCGTCGGCCCGTCTACGGTTTCCACTTCCAACCTGCACCCCAAAATTGCTTGCAGGTAACTAATCTTAACTTCCGAGTTAACGTTAATGCCGTCCCGCTTAAATTGCGGGTCTTCATTCACCGCCAAGAACACGTAAAGATCCCCGGGCGGACCACCCAGTTTGCCCGCATCCCCTTCATTGGAAACGCGCAAGCGAGTACCGTTGTCAACCCCAGCCGGAATTGTGATTTTCAGCTTTTTCATCACTTCTTTCTGGCCTCGGCCGCCGCAAGTTTCGCACTTGTCCTCAATCACTTGCCCGGTGCCGTTGCAACTGGGGCAAACTGAAACTTGAGTAAAGCTGCCGAAAGGAGTGCGAGTAGCGCGTCGGACTTGACCGCTGCCGGTACAAGTCGAGCAAGTTTGGGGTCTCGTGCCCGGTTTTGCCCCGGTACCCGTGCAAGTTTCGCAGGTTTCTAGGTGCTTGATGCGGAGTTCTTTTTCCCCACCAAACACTGCTTCCCGAAAATCCAGCCGCAAATCGAGGCGCAAATCGTCTCCGCGCACCGGCCCGCTGCGCCTGCGACCTTGCTGTTGTTGGCCGCCGACACCTCCTTGAAAACCCTGAAAGAAGCTTTCAAAAATATCGGCAAAGCTGTCACCAAAGTCTTGGAAACCAGGTGCGCCTGCACCGCTGACGCCTGCTTCGCCGAACCTGTCGAAACGGGCGCGGGTTTCCGGCTCTGAGAGTACCTCGTAGGCGCGGTTAATTTCTTTAAACCGTTCCTCAGCACCGTCTGTTTTGTTGACATCTGGATGGTACTTGCGAGCTAGACGGCGGTAAGCACGCTTAATTTCTTCTTTGTCTGCGCTACGAGAAACGCCTAATATTTCATAGTAATCACCGGCCATAGAGCTGCTTGCCTGGAGGTAAATAACAAAAAGTGTACGAAAAAGAAACGGGCGACCTTTCCTGAAATTACAGATTAAAAATTAAAAATTAACAATGAGAATTTTTAACTTTTAATTTTTATTTTTTCAGTTTTAAAGGAAAGGATTCATATCATCAACTTCCGGTTCGGGAACCTTCGGTTTTTGTTTTGACTGTGGATTTGACTGTGGATTTGGCTGTCGTTTTGACTGTCGTTCCGGCTTTGGTTCCGGCTTTGATTCCGACTTTGGTTCCGGCTTTGGTTCTGGCTTTGGTTTCGGCTTTGGTTCCGGCTTTGGTTCCGGCTGCGCTTGAGGCGCCACCAGCAGCTCTTCTGTCAGCAAAATGCTGTCGTCGTCCGCTTTAACCTCTTGTGGTTCTGATTCTACTTCTGACATCATCTCGTTTTCAACAACAGCCCCTGACGGGGCTACTCCGCTGCGGGCTTGGTCGTAGACTGCTGTCCCGAGCGAGTATAGCAGTTGCTTGAAAGATTCGATTGCGGGCGTGAGTTCCTCGACTGTGATATCGGGGTTAGTCATCGCTGCCCGCAAGGCTGCTGCGGCTGTTTCCGCTTCGGCCTTGAGGTCGTCGCTCAGCAGTTGCGCGTTGGTTTTTAAAGTTACACCACAATTATAGACGAGGGAGTCAGCTTGATTTTTGAGTTCGACGAGTAGAGCGCGCTTGATGTCCTCGTCGGCGTAAAGTTCGGCTTCTTGTCGCATCCGCTCGACTTCGGTTTCGCTCAATCCCCCTGTATTGGAAATTTGGATGCTTTGTTCTTTTCCGGTTCCCTTGTCTTCAGCGGCAACTTTGAGAATGCCGTTGGCATCGATTTCAAAGGTAACTTCAATTTGAGGTACGCCGCGGGGGGCTGCGGGAATGCCTTTGAGCAGGAACTTGCCGAGACTTTTATTGTCTTTAACCAATGCCCGCTCGCCTTGGAGCACGTGTATTTCTACCGAGGTTTGCCCGTCTGCCGCCGTGCTGTACATTTGCGATCGGCTCGTGGGAATAGTTGTATTGCGATCGATTACTTTGGTGAACACCCCGCCCAACGTTTCTAGTCCCAGAGAGAGCGGGGTCACGTCAAGCAGCAGCAAATCTTTTACCTCACCGCCCAACACCCCGGCTTGAATTGCCGCGCCTACCGCTACAGCTTCGTCGGGATTGACCGATTTATCAGGAGAAATGCCCCCAAAATACTTGCTAATTGCCTTTTGAACTGCCGGAATCCGGGTTGAGCCTCCCACTAAAATAATTCTGTCTATATCTTTCGGGGTCAAACTTGCGTCTTTGAGCGCTTGAGTCACCGGATCGATCGTCGCTTGCACCAAATGAGCCACCAGTTTTTCAAACTGAGCTTTGGAGAGTTCCATTTCCAAATGCTTCGGCCCTTTGTCGTCAGAGGAGATGAAAGGCAAATTGATTGAGGTGGATTCTCGGTTGGAGAGTTCGATTTTCGCTTTTTCTGCAGCTTCTCGGAGGCGCTGCAAGGCCATTTTGTCTTGTGAGAGGTCACTGCCTTCTTGAGTCCGGAAAGCTTCTACCAGCCACTGGACTATGCAGTCGTCAAAGTCGTCTCCTCCGAGATGGTTGTTACCGGAGGTAGCGTTGACTTCAAAAATTCCGTCTCCCAGTTGCAGGATCGAAACGTCGAAAGTACCTCCTCCCAGGTCAAAAACTAAGATTTTCTGTTCTATATTTTGCTTGTCGAGCCCGTAGGAAAGGGCTGCCGCCGTCGGTTCGTTGACTATCCGCAAGACTTCTAGGCCCGCGATCGTACCGGCGTCTTTAGTAGCTTGCCGCTGGGCGTCTGTGAAGTAAGCTGGCACTGTAATTACGGCTTGGGTAACAGTTTGTCCCAAATAAGCTTCAGCATCTTGCTTTAGCTTTTGGAGTACCATTGCCGAGATTTCCTGGGGAGTGTGAACCTTGTTCCGAATTTGGACGTTAACGGTGTCGTCTTTGCCTTTTATGCAGGTATAGGGAGTCCGGGCTCGTTCTTCTTCCGTGTCGTCCCACCGCCGTCCAATAAATCGTTTGATGCTGTAGACAGTATTTACAGCATTAGTTACAGCTTGCCGCTTGGCCAATTGACCTACTAAGCGATCGCCGGCCTTGCCAAATCCTACTATACTCGGAGTTGTGCGGCCGCCCTCGGAATTGGCGATCACGACAGGTTTACCGCCCTCTAACACAGCTACACAACTATTAGTCGTGCCTAAGTCAATTCCAATAATTTTTCCCATAGCGCCTCATAAAACTTTGTGGGATGTTTGGAAACCTCCAACTACAAGTTGGGGGAGGAAAAACGACTCAGCTTGTTCAAACAAGCATCACCAGACCAGATTTGTAGGAAATAAACTAGATGTCCTAAGGCAATATCAAAGACGGGTAAAAACGTTTTTCCGAATTTTTTGAGAAAGCGCTGACCTGCTTTTAGTCATCAATTAAGAATTTGGTTAATCTGCCGCCTTGGGGCCCCCGAATAGAATTCGGGGGTTAGTGACTTTGAGGAATGCAGTAGCTTGTATCCCGATTAACTTTCCGAACTATCGGGATTTTCATCTGAGGCTACCACAGATAGCCCAGCCGCTGCAACTTTCACTTTGGCGTGCCGCAAGACGCGATCGCCCAGAATGTAGCCGCGTTCTAGTTCTTGGATAATTGTTCCTTCCTCGTGTTCGTCAGTTGGCTCGCTGAGTAGAGCTTCGTGGAGGTTGGGGTCAAACTGTTCGCCTTCGGGGCGCATCGGAGAAACCCCGATTTGCTTGAGGCTATCTACCATTTGCTTGTAAACGCTTTGGTAGCTTTTGTGAATGTTCATTTCGCCATCGGTTTGCGGCTTGATGTGCGATCGAGCGCGCTCGAAATTGTCGATTACCGGCAACAGGGGTTTGATCGTGAGACACCTTGCCTGTAAATCTAGCTCTTCTTTTTCCTTTTGAGTGCGCCTGCGGAAGTTCTCAAAATCTGCCGCTAGCCGGAGATTTTGATTTTTCAGCTCTTCTAGTTGAGCGGATGCCGCTTGCAACTGAGTTTTTAAAGCTTCTTTTTCATCGGTTACCTGCGCCAGTTCCTTCTTCCAAGGCTCCGCCGCGTCTGCAGTCGGGCTGTTGGTGGAACTGCCGGTGACGGTAGGCCCGGGTGCGTTTGCTGGCGGGCGATCGGCCTGAGCACTTTGATAAGCTCGAGCAAGTTCGAGCTCCCAATCTGCTGATCCGTTCGAGTTTGCTGGTGCCGGCGGATTTTCGCTTGCCATTGGCGAACCCTCTGGGGTTTCCCCAGTTGAGTTAGGATCTCGATCTTGCTGTTTTTCCTCGTCAATCATAAAAGCTGCGCGACAGAACCCTATCAATTCTAGCAGATACGTTTAACCCGGTAAATCTAGAGTTATCGAATTTACTGTGTATGGCACAATCTGAAATGAGGAAATCTCGCTTGCTGTGGAGGCATATCTCAAAGCTTTCAATAAAATATTCAAAGGGCAGTTTAGATATTTATCTATAGTATGACCGCAGTTGGGGGCAATTAAACGTTTGTTGCTTCCTAATTTTCGATTAACGCGATCGCATTTATAACAGGTTTTATTAAAATTATTCGGGTATTACGTCTACTAAAACATTGCCGAATTAGGAGGTTTAATTTGGGAGCGTGTCACTTTTGCGATGAGTATTTATACTCAAACATTTCTTCGCTTACCAATTAAGCCATTTAAGTAAG
>NZ_JAUBQD010000073.1:0-31772 GCF_036701085.1 Microcoleus sp. Pol7_A1 | reverse complement strand
AAATACGTCAATATACTTACACAGAAAAAATCATTTAGGATTGAGCTAGATAGAGCAAATCATTTAGGATTGCTATATCAAGTAAATAGAGCGGTTGGCGACCAGGAGATAAACCAGCAAACAGCACAAAAAAATTAGGCAGAAATTAGCAATGCGCCTAAAATCACTAGCTGAAAAATCCCACCGATAAGGCAACCAGTTAGCGGCCTCTAAAATCAGAGCAATTGGCAAAGCAAAAAACCATAGTCCCGTCTGCCAGCCCCAAAAAATTACACTAACACCCAAAAGAAGCACGGGCATTTTCATAGTTTCATTAACTCCTCTTGTATTTGACCTAGCTTTAAAATATGGCAGCTTGTTAAATCATCTTTAATCAACTCTAAATTTAAGCTCTCTAATTGAGCGTCTCGCTCTGTTAAAATTAAAACTAAGGTATGGATACCGCGACTTTTCAGATAATTTACTAATCTTTTTCTAGGCTCGTCCCAACACAAAAATATACAAATACAACCGCTTAGCAGAGAGATTTTTTCCATCAAAACTGAGGTGAGCGAGTCAAAATCTTTATCCAGACAGGCACCGACGGAGGCGAGAATTTCTAGCATTTTATCAGTCGAGTTCAGCCCTCTACCAAAGGTAAAACAATAAGCTTCTTGAACGACGAACATCAAATCTAATAAAGATTCTTGAGTCTGAACCTCATAGGATAATGAAGCAGCAATTGAAATTGCCTCTTCTAAAATTTCACTATATTTTATACTTTGAAATGTATCCAAAATTAGGGCGTGCCTCACAAAAAATTCATCCTGTTCTTCTTTGACCATTGGCTTACCTGCTTTTGCCCAACTTTTCCAGTGAATTTTGCGTAGCGGATCTCCCTGTCGATAATCCCGCAGAGACCTAAATTCCTCGGAATCTCCTACGGATGAAGCTAATGTTACGCCACCTGATTGATATCTTCTTGAGCCAGGAAGCTGAATTGGTGGTAAATGATAGAGTTTGGGTAAAATTAACATAGATTGGGGCAAGGAAATTGTTTTACAAGCATTCCAAATCCCAAAAGGATCAGACCGAGTAACTGTTAGACCACTGAGGCGGATCACACCTCTGGAAGACGGCGTAAATTCACCTACTACTTCTGTTTTGCTATTGGGTGGAAGAGGAGGCAATTCTATGACCTTAGCTGTGGCGCATTGTTTTCTATAAATCAGCCACAGCCAACGATAATAGCCGAAGTATTTATCTAATGAAGTGCGCTTTTCTTCACCGGGTTCAGGTGTTTCTATAAATTCTTGAAAGCTTGGGTATGTGTCGGCAAAATTTTCCCACAATTTCAGGTTATTTTGACTCTGGCTAGTTTTGTTATGAATGAGAATACGGTATTTTAAAGTGACTCCAACAGTTGCAAACTTTGGCAAGAACCGTACTGCATTGAAGCGGAAGCGAAAAAATTTACTAAAAATTATGGCTATTCCTATAATTGACAACAGGAAAGTAAAAATTTGATAAGTCACAGTCTGATTAGTATCTAATCCTAAAATTCCCGCTAAAAGCGTGCAGCTAAGCACTGCTAACCCATTGTTAGTCAATCGCTTCTTTCGCGAGCGATTTACACGCGCACAGAAGCGAAAAATAGCGTAGAAAAAACGTTTCATTTTTTAGGCTGGTACAGGAATAGATTTGATAATTTCTTCAACTACACCTGGAGCCATTCTACCCGAAAAACGCGCTTGAGGTTCCATTACTAGGCGATGAGCGATGACTGATACCGCCTGTTCTTGAATATGTTCTGGCGTCACAAACTCATAGCCATCGAACAAAGCTAATGCTTGAGCAACTTTCATTAAAGCTATGGAAGCTCTGGGACTCGCCCCTAGTTGTACGCCTTCGGCTGAGCGAGTTGCATTGACGATATCTACGAGGTAACGTTTCAATTCTTCACTAATTCTAACTTGCTTTACCTGCTGTTTTAAGCTAATTAAATCCTCTAAATTAACGCAGGTTTGAAGTGTATCAATAGGATGTTGATGGATTTGGTCTCCGAGCAGGTTAACTTCGTCTTCTGGCGAGATGTATCCTAGACTAAATTGAACTGCAAAGCGATCCATTTGGGCTTCAGGAAGTGGATAAGTGCCACGAGATTCTACTGGATTTTGAGTAGCAATAACAAAAAATGGGTCTTTAAGTTTGTGCAAATTTCCGTCAATGCTGACTTGAAATTCTGCCATTGCTTCTAGGAGGGCGGATTGGGTTCGTGGTGATGACCGATTGATTTCGTCAGCCAAGACAATATTAGCAAAAATAGGCCCTTCGTGGAAATGGAACGTGCGTTGATTGGGGTCGAGCATGGATATGCCCAAGATATCGGATGGCAAAAGGTCAGGTGTAAATTGAATGCGTTTAAAGGTGACATCGACAGATAAGGCTAGGGCTTTAGCTAGGGTAGTTTTACCTGTACCGGGATAATCTTCTAGGAGGACGTGCCCGCCACTCACAAAGGCTGACAGCAATTTCCTGATTGCTGCTGATTGCCCTTTCACCACTTTTTGAATGTTGTTGGAAATCCTTTGATAAATTTCTCGGCCCGACTGAGCGTGATTTTCTGTAATTGCTTTATCCATTATTTATTGTGTTCGTAGCGTTCGGTTACTGTCCCGCTGAATGGCTTCGCTCGATTTAACTATTTACAGCATTTTTCCAATATGTATAAGTTTTTAAACCAATACTTTTTTGATTTTCATTATATATCTCATTCAAACACCTGAAAAGAGCCAAAGCATAATTCTTCAATCCCAACTCGGTCAAACTTGTGAGAATCCTAGTCAGCCGCAGGTAGTTGTGATTAAATTGTTCAATCCACTCTCTTTTTCTTGACAAATATTCGTCGGATTTGGCAATTACAATTTCTGCGTTTTCCCCTTCGCGGCATTCCAACCCGTAAAACGCCAGCATGACTTTGAACGAATGGAGTAAGCGATTTCTTAACTCTTCACTTGTTCTAAAAGCTTGAATTACCTCATCATTTAAAATAGGAGCACTGGAATTAAAGCGACTCTTTTCTCTCAGCGGAAACAGCCATTGAATGTAATTGTGCACCGATTCCAGCTTCTGGTAATCCCACGACCAAATATCCTCGATCGCCCGACCTTGGGAATCAGGCTGCTGACCGAGATAGAATGCTAAAATTTTGTTTTGTTTAGTTGAATCACTCATTCATCCCTTCACTGGCGGGCAGGATGCCCACCCCACAATAAAATTTTACTTTGCTGTGGAACAGGCATCCTGCCTGTTCTTGAAAATGGTGCAATATCTTAATTTTAACCGACTTTAGCTATTAGCCAGGGGTTGAAACCCCTGGCGGCTTCCACCGCTTTACCGCAAAGTAACAAACTCTTCAGCAGTCGATGGGTGAATGCCTATAGTCGCGTCGAAGTCTTTCTTCGTAGCTCCCATATTAACAGCGATCGCCATTCCTTGAATAATCTCGCCCGCGTCTTTCCCCACCATGTGCACGCCCAAAACTCTGTCAGTATTAGTTTCAACAACTAACTTGACAAAAGTCTTTTCATCTGCACCTGTCAAAGAATGAAACATCGGTTTAAACTTGGCTGTATAGCACTTAATTGATTCGGGAAACTTAGCTTTAGCCTCCTCTTCTGTTAAGCCAACTGTAGCTGCTTCCGGCTGGGAAAATACTGCTGATGCAACATTTTCGTGACTGATCGATCTGGGGTTATTACCAAATTCAGTATCGGCAAAAGCACGACCTTCAGCGATCGCAATTGGCGTTAAATTGATGCGGTTGGTGCAATCTCCGACTGCAAAAATGTGCGGCTGGCTGGTGCGGCTGTCTTTGGTAACTGCGATCGCACCTTGATCGGTTTCTACTCCCGCGTTTTCTAAACCCAATTTTTCCAAGTTGGGCAAGCGCCCGGTAGCGGACAAAAGCGCGTCTACTATTAGCGTTCCTTCGGATTTTCCCGAAAGCGTTAATTTTAAACCTTCTGGGGTTTTCTCAATGTGATTGATCGAGCTTTCTGTCAAAAATTCAACTCCGTGCTTAGTCATTCCTTCTTGCACGTTAGCGCGAATTTCTTCGTCGAAGTAGTGCAGAATTTGATCGCGCCGGATGATTTGAGTTACTTGGCTTCCCAATCCGTTCATAATGCAAGCAAATTCGACACCGATGTAGCCGCCACCCCAAATTGCCAACCGTTTTGGTTGCTCTTTTAGCAGGAAGATTTCGCGGGAGGTAATCGCGTGTTCTATGCCTATAATTGGGACTCTTTGCGCTTCTCCGCCGACTGCAATTAAGATTTTGGCTGCGGTAAATTTTCTGTCACCAACTTCGACGGTGTGGGGGTCGATAAATTTGGCGTATCCTGAAATTAATTCTACTCCTGCTTTTTCGAGAAAGCTGATGTGCAGTTTGCTGAGTCGGCGCACTTCTGCGTCTACTGTGGTGACGAGTTTTTCCCAGTCGAAGCTGCTTTCTACTGGACTCCAGCCGTAGCCGATCGCATCTTCATAAAGGTGCGAAAATGTTGAGGCGTAAACCATCAGTTTTTTGGGAACACAGCCGCGAATTACGCAGGTTCCGCCTACTAAATCATTTTCGGCGATCGCCACTTTTGCTCCGTAGGATGCTGCTCGCTTGGAACTCGCCAATCCGCCGGAACCTGCACCTATCACAAACAAGTCGTAATCGTATGTCATAATTGTGTTACCAACAATCTCCAACTTCCCAAATTTACGCTTAACTTTTCTTAATCATAGCTCAAAAATTTTGCTTTTGAGGAGCACTTTTGATAACTACATTTTGAGAACTACATACAGAGCTAATTGAGGGAGCAGGTAGCATCACTCAACCCTACCTGCTTACACTGGTATTGTCAGCTTCGTTAACTCTGCTGCTGTGACTCGGTAGATTGAGCTGGCTCTGTATTCTGCTCCTTTGACGCTGTTTCATCTGGTTTTTGGATTTGCTTGAGATGAATTTCATTCACCTGATTGATAAAGTTTTCTATTGCCATTTTTGTCATTTGTTGATTTTGGGCTTCGTCGGCTACATCATAGCAACGATAAGCTGGAGTCACTCCTAATACAAATTTCTCCTGTTCCGCTTCTAACAATTCCACAGTAGTGTTAGCAGAAATCCAATTTTCCTGAAAAGGAAAGGAGGTAACTATACTGGCGACTATGGAGGCGACAGCGGGACAAATTACGGGGAGCCACTTGAGCAACGATTGACCTGGTTCCAATTTGTCTACCAATACTAAAATTGGTGTGACTCCCGATAAAACAACGGTTGCCAATTGGAAAGTATAGTAAATATTTCTCGAAGTCTCTCTAGTGTTTTTATAGTCGTCAATCAACTCCTGGCAATATCGTAAAGCCTTTTCTCTCACCGGGGTAATCGGATTGTTATCCGAAACATCATTAGGGTTTAATAGATAATTATATAGTTGAGCTTTTTTTCGGATATCTAACTGATTAGCACTATTCCGAAAGTTGCGATCTAATTGTCTATTGGTCAGGAACAGAAAAATAAAACTAGAGAGAAAAACAGCTCCCAAAATAACGATAAGTTGGTTGTCTAGAAAAACTCTGGTAAGGATGCCTGCACCCACAAAAGCGGCCAGGGATAAATACTCAACAATTTTCAGGAAAGATAACATTTGTGGACTCGATGAGACTGTATTGGAAATCTCGGTCTGGTTGGTATCGGTATAATTAGTCATTGCTTTGTAATCTGTTTGGCGATCGGATACAAGTTTAGCCTATTGGGGTGTCTATTCCACCCAAGCCCTGTCAACCTGGTGAAGAAGACCCTCAAACCCATGAAAATTGGTGGCGGGCGATCGTTAAATCTGATTCTTTTAACAGGTGATTACCAACAATAGTTCGGACAGTTTTTAATTGGCAAACCTAGAATAAGGGTTCAAGACCATTGGGCAATCGAGCTACCAACGGAAAATCGCGGGTTTCAGACTGCGAACTAAAAACAGTCCGAACTATTGTACCAAAATAAAAGCAGATGAACTAATCACTGGCTTGTTGTTAGACTTAGAGATGGTTATCTTTGAATAGTCCATGCGATCGCCTCTACTTGAGTTGGTAGATTTTTTTCCACTCCGACTGTACCTCCACGTCGGGTCAAAGTATTCACTATGAGTTGAAGATAGAGATTCTGTTCATTAGCGTCGAAACAGCCGTCACCCCGAACGCGAATACTGATGGGAAGTGTTAGCTTAGTAGTTAGTTGTGTCGATCGCACAGAAAAAAAAATGCCTGAACTACAAACCGATACATACCAAGACCTCGACCCCCAAGTCCTCTCAAAGCCCGTTGTTGTCGGTCTGGAAGAGGTAACAAAAGTTTACGGAATTGGCGACCTCGAAGTTCGCGCCTTAAACGGCGTCAGCTTGACGGTAAGACAAGGAGAATATTGCTCGATTATGGGCGCATCGGGATCGGGCAAATCTACAGCTATGAATATTATCGGCTGTCTCGATCGACCTACGAGCGGCAGTTACTACTTAGACGGCGTAGATGTCGCCCAAATGCCCGAAGCAGAATTAGCCGGAATTCGCAATTTAAAATTGGGGTTTGTATTCCAACAATTTCACCTGTTGCCTCAATTGACCGCCTTAGAAAATGTCATGTTACCGATGGTTTATGCCGGCATTCCCGCATCAGAAAGACGCGAACGGGGAGTAGATGCTTTAACGAAAGTAGGTCTGGAAAGTCGGCTGCAAAACAGACCGAATCAACTATCAGGAGGACAGCAGCAGCGGGTGGCCATCGCCAGGGCGATCGTCAACCGTCCCGTGTTGTTGCTGGCTGACGAACCGACTGGTGCATTGGATACAAAAACTACTCAAGAAGTAATGGATATTTTTACCGAATTCAACGAAAGCGGCATGACTGTTGTTATGGTAACGCACGAACCGGAAGTGGCGCGCCAAACTCGCCGCGTTGTCTGGTTCCGAGACGGTAAAGTTATTCACAATAATCTCAACCCCGAAGAGCTTTCACACGCGGTATTTTAGTATAATAGTCGCCGAAAAGTCGGCGATTTCTATCGCTTTTTGTCAAACTTTCGTCTTTCTCTAAGAGACTGAAGAATGAAGAGGGTATTAGTCGTCATAGCGAGGACTTTAGCTATTAGACAGGGGTTTTCAACCCCTGGCGGACTAATAGACAAACGCCACATATCTGCTTAATGAAAAGCACTCGGAAAAGCTTCCCAAACTCGATCGACAAATTCTCTAAGTTGCCGAGAAGCGATCGCACCATCCTTTTTTTCAGAGTCCAGAGAATGCAACTGACTCAACAGCGAAATTACCTCGGTATCCAGCGCCGCCCGAAACAAACTTCCCGGCCACAGCAAATCAGCACCATCCCGCAAATCGGATAAAGTGTATTCTTCCGACCATTGCGCCGATAAATCCTGCCCTGACAGTAATACAACTAACATTAAAGGGCGCACCCAACAAACTTGACGTGCCTCAACCACTTGGATCACCTCTGAATGCAGGCACGCATTTCCACATTCTAAACTGACAATTTGACCCGGCTTAAAGTTCAAAGCACAACCCATTAATGCTGACTTTTAATACAGACATAACAAAGCAGCCAAATAAGTGCTGCATCTCTCAACAGCACCCGAAAACATTATATCATAATTCCTTCTTCATTCTTCCTGACATCCGTTACAGAATCCGTTGCCGAACTTCATTCTTCCTGACATCCGTTACATCCGTTACAGAATCCGTTGCCGAACTTCCTTCTTCTCAACTTTCATCAAGATTTTTAAGAGCCTTTTCGAGTTGGGCCGTCAACAATGGTGCTTCTTTTTTACCGCCGCCATTGGCATAATCCGCCACGGAAATCGGAGAACCGATCGCAATTTTTACCTCAGAACCCCATTGAGGAATGCGCGGGCGATAGCGGATACTCATCGGTACAATTTTCACCCCTAAACCCGGTTTGCTCAACTCTGCTTGAATTGCCAAACGCGCCAATCCAGGCTTGATCGGGTGAACTTCGCCATCCTGAAAAATGCCGCCTTCGGGAAAAATCACCAACATCTGCTTGTCGAGGAGTAGTTCGACGCCGTAACGAAGACTGCTAATTGCTGGATGCTTGATATCCACAGCAAACCCTCCCAAATTTCTGATGAACCAACCTTGGAGTCCTTTCACTTCATCAGCAGTTACCATGAACCGCAAATCGCGTCCAGTCACCATCTGTCCGGTTGAATAGGGCATCATCAGGGCATCCCATCTGGAACGGTGCGTAGGGGCTAAGATGACAGGCCCGTCTTTCGGCAAGTGCTCCTGTCCGGTTACCTCAATCTTGCCAAAATGAAACGGTAGGACAATATAGTGACCTAGCGGATAGAGCAAGGAGGTTAACCAAGGAGAAACGCGAGAGGTATTAAATACTACCTTGGCAGGCATTGGCTTCACTAGAGATGATGTACTGGACTCAACGGCGATCGTGGCGGTGTGGCGCATAGCAATTAAGCTGCTTTATCGAGATCTAAAGTCTAAAGTAAGTTGTTGGACAAATCTTTAGTTTTTGGATCGGGACAGTTTTGCTATTGGCATTGTGCCGATCGAGCGATCGCGCCCGCAAGAGATAATCTCTAACAGGTAAAACCTCAGGCAACCGGACAGCATTAATTAATACAGACCAGTCGGCCACCTCGAAAGCTTGAGCGGGCAATTACGGATCTATTATTTCAGTTAAAGGGTCAATTGCGATTAAACATCGCCCATAAGAGAGTAAAAAATTTTACCTGTTAATTTTTCCGGCGCGCTTCAAACCAAGAAAGCAACCGATCGCGGCAAACAGACTCCATAATACCGCCGAGCACCTCCAAGCGGTGACACGAATGCGCGCTATCGGGAATATTAGCAGCAGTCCGAATCGTGCCAGTTTTCGGGTCATCTGCTCCGTATACCAGCAGGCCAATCCGAGCTTGTACGATCGCACCAGCGCACATCGGGCAAGGCTCCAGCGTGACGTAGAGCGTGCATTGATTAAGATGCCAATCTTGCAAAACTTGCCCGGCCGCCCGCAAAGCCAAGATTTCAGCGTGAGCAGTCGGATCGCAGTCTCGCTCTCGCCGATTTTGCGCTTCGGCAATCAATTTGCCAGTACCGTCAACAATTGCAGCACCCACGGGTACTTCACCAGCATCACCGGCTGCTTGTGCCAGTTCCACAGCCCTAGCCATCCAGCGTTTGTGAATAAAATAAGTAGTATCACTAATAGACAACGGCTCAGTTTTAGAATTCACGTCATACCTACGTAACAGAAAAAACTTAAGATCGAGAAAGAAAATTACATTACAGCTTAAGAGAGAGTCATTTTTAATTATGGACACCACCACAATCACCAGTGAAGTTGTTGAGCTGTTGTGTCGCATTAGCCGGCAAAAGCTCCGGGAACAAGATATCACTCCTTTGGTAGTCTTTCTGACTGCTCTGATTTCCATCCTGCGCGGAGTGATGATTATTGACAGGACGATCGCAGTTGAAGAAGAAGAACGGCTGCAAAAGACTCTCAAAGCCTTTGCCAGCGGCGACCCCGATCGGATAGAACTAATTCAGCGCCTTGTCAAAGGAGTCTCCAAACAGCAGGTGTACTTCAACCCCACGGAATTGCTAACCCTGACAGCTTTGTTCTCAGAATCTGAAAAACTGTTGCTCATCGGTTCCGGCTACGAAATGTCAGCGGCAGACGGACACATCGACCTGCGGGAGCAAATGTACTTACAGTCGATGGGAAATCGGCTCGGCCTCGAGTCCAGACACATTGCAGTCCTAGATACTTTATTTACTAAAGAAGGAACCCTCGACTCAGAAGCTTTTGGCGAAGTTCAAGCTTTACTCGATCCCAGCGAATTCGAGTCCCGCGATCCGGTATTTGCGAAAGCAGCAAAGCACCTGCTGGCTCTTTTACTGCGCAAATAATGCAGCGCATATAAATTTTTGCGCAGTAAAAGTCGTGAGAGGAGTTCGAGGATTTGACGCTTTTTCCATTTGAGACGGGACTTGCGCGCTCTTACCCTCAAAAACCGGGTTGTTTAACCGCTACCAAGAGCGCTGTACGGCGTATGTTGGTAGAAAAACCAGGTTTCTGCGTAAGTCCCGCCTTATTTTTTTTGCAAGAGTCGATCGACCCTTGTATCCCATTGAACCGAATCAATCTAAAATCTAAAAGCGACTTGTCGCTGCCTTGATAGACCCAGTTTGGTCTCAAATCTAAAATTGATTGATTATGCAAATTGAATGGCAAACCGCCAAAACCTACGAAGACATTCTATATCACAAAAGCGGCGGCACCGCCAAAATTACCATCAATCGACCTCACAAACGGAACGCTTTCCGTCCCAAAACCGTGCAGGAACTGTGCGATGCCTTTACTGATGCCCGCGAAGACACAAAAATCGGCGTTGTCCTTTTCACCGGTGCGGGGCCTCATACAGACGGCAAATACGCCTTTTGTGCCGGCGGCGACCAAAGCGTGCGCGGTGCGGCGGGATATGTAGACGAAGGTGGCATACCCCGCTTGAATGTGCTCGACTTGCAGAAGTTGATTCGATCGATGCCCAAAGTTGTAATTGCTTTAGTTGCAGGCTACGCAATAGGAGGGGGTCACGTTCTACACTTAATTTGCGACTTGACGATCGCTGCTGACAATGCTATTTTCGGACAGACCGGCCCAAAAGTCGGCAGTTTCGACGGTGGTTTCGGAGCTAGCTATCTCGCCAGAGTTGTCGGCCAGAAAAAAGCCCGAGAAATTTGGTTTTTGTGCCGCCAGTACAGCGCGCAGCAAGCCCTAGAAATGGGTTTAGTCAACAGCGTCGTGCCCGTCGAACAACTAGAACTAGAAGGGATGCAGTGGGCTGCGGAAATTCTAGAAAAAAGTCCGATCGCGATTCGCTGTTTGAAATCTGCTTTTAATGCCGACTGCGACGGTCAAGCCGGTTTGCAAGAACTGGCGGGAAATGCTACTTTGCTGTACTATATGACGCAGGAAGGCGCCGAAGGCAAACAAGCCTTTTTAGAAAAACGGCAACCTGATTTTAGTCAATATCCTTGGCTGCCATAGTTGGATGGAGAAATCAGTTTTTTTATGCGCTCATATTAAAGTAGATACTGCTGATTTTTATGAGTTAGTAAAGCCAAATGCACCCGATCGCCCAAAAGTGTGAGTATTGATACCAGTTCCTAAAAAGAATGAAACTGCTTTGCCAGATCCAAACCATGATACTGATCGGTGATTCCCCAATCGAAAATCGAAAATCGAAAATAATGGTATAAGCAGCAGGGCAGCCGACTAACTAGACCGATACTGCTGCTGCCGATTTTTCGGTTAACGTTGTGCCTGTAAGCTGGCAGGCATTGCGCTCGGAAAGAGTGACGGTGGCATCCTGCAGCGTCAGAGTCGATTCTTGCCACAGTCCAATTTCTTCTATGTTTTCCCAAGATGACCTAAAAGGCGAAACCGCTAAAGCACAAGCTTTCCAGTGACTTTGAACCGGCCCGCCCAGTAAAGCGCAAACACCCCCGCGTCTGCCCTCAGGGGTATAATGACGGCAGTGACCACAAGCTGAAGTTAAAGGTGAAGTTAAGGAGGTTTGCATAAAAGTTCTTAGGGAAATCATTTTCATCTCTAATTCTCCTTTGCAGAGCTAGCCTGCCTTAGAGCATCCCAACCTTTATGCTGTCTGGGTTGTAGCGATCCCCGGAGCATAATTAAATTTTATAATTTATTTATAATCTTGTTATATTTAGAAACAATTGCCTAAGTCTTGGCTCATTGTATAGGTAAAAACACAGATTAAAAGTTTATAAAGCGGTCAGGGATCAAGAAAAAGTACAAATGCCGAACGAGTATGAGAGGTTATAAATAAGCGGTATATCCGGATACAGAAAGCTGCTTCGAGTCTCGCTAAGCAGCCTCCGGGACACAGAAACAATTAAGTTTTAAAATTAAAATCTAAAGATGGCTGCCGGCGATCGACAGCAGGCGATCGGGCCCCTGTTGCATTGACGCTAAAACTAGCTAATCATAAAATAGGCAAGTTTTCAAGCTTCTTGTTTATATCTACAATCAAAACATTAAAATCAATTCAGAGGCGGTAGGAGTTTTGCTAATGAGTAAGCGTTCTTCGGTTGAATCCCCAAATCATCAATCCTCTTCAACCCCAATCAAGCCTGCTTTGCAAGCAGTCCTGGGGAGTCTGGATGTAAACCTAGAAGCAGAACTGACAACATACAGAAGGCACAGGCGGCGCGCCGAACAGTGGGTGTCCCCATCAGTTCGTACTGGCAAGCAAACAGCCACAACCGAGCAACAGCTAGCCCAAAATTTGCCCCTGGAGGCCGCGGAGGAAACCCAGCAGCCGCTGTCCCTGCCCCTATCCCTTGCCGGCATCCAGGGCGATGCCCCGCTAGCAACTACCAGGGGCGGCACAAAATTATCTAGCAGTGCCTTCGCACCCAACAATTATCTCGAATCAAGCGAAAAACTGATCGAAAGTTTGGACGAGTCAAAAGCCGAGCCTGCCGTCGAGCGCAGTTTAGCAGCCAGTCTGTTAACTCCCTTGGGACTGAGTTCGATGCTGCTGTTTCTGCTGTCGTGTACAGCTTTGGGCTACGCAGTCATGCACCCGTCAAGTGTGGCTAAGATGGCCGGCCTGAACCGTTTTCTCGATCGCGGTGCACCCTCTCCAAGCGACAGTCCCGCCTCTACTGCCATCTCAGATACCAGCACCCAGGAACTGCCGAAAGCTCCAAATCTGGTATCCAAGGAATTTGTCGAGCTAGATTTGAGCACTCTCAGCAATGTCAATCCGACAGCCAGCGCGATTCCTTCCCCGTCGCCAAAAGCCTCAATCCCGCCCAATCCGGCAGCGCCTCCTGGCCCCAGCGCGGCTGTCCCGATTCCGACAGAAGATGGCAACCCCGCCAGAGGGAGAGAACAAGGACTCAACAATATCAGCACGGCTTTGCTTCCCAGTCCCCGCCCCAGCGCCCAGCCAGTGCCGACACTGCCGACACTGCCTCCAACACCTTCCCCAGCCCAGCCAGCCGCAGCATCCCCGGCGACAGCATCCCCAGCGACAGCATCCCCAGCCGCCGCATCCCCAGCCGCATCCCCGCTGGGAAGGCCGGCACGCGCGGCGGACGGTTTCTATTACGTTGTCACCGATTACACGGATGCAAAATCGCTGCAGCAAGCCAGAACCGCAGTTCCCGATGCCTACGTGCGGAACTTCTCAAAGGGTGTCAAGATCCAAATGGGGGCTTTGAACGATGCTGCCTCAGCAGAACTTTTGGTGAAAGAACTGCAAGCAAAAGGGGTGAAGCCGCAATACTATCAGCCATAAATTAGGCAAAGAGAATTAAACTGAGGATCGGCGAGTAGGTTGGGCCCGCGGCACGAACCCTCGGTTTCGCTTCACCCAACATTTGCTCAGTTTTGATGGGTAACGCTCGCGCCCTACCCATCCTAAAAATAATCATGACGACCTAACTTAGAGGGAATTAAAATTTCAAAATTAAAAATTAAAAAGACGATTGATGAGTTTTCATTTTTAGTTTTTAATTGTGATTTCTCTGTCTTAATTCTAAAGTTGAAAATCGGGAGACGGGCCTCATGGGATTATTCGATCGCCTTTGGCGAGTGATTCGAGCCAATATTAACAGTTTGGTCGGGGCGGCAGAAGATCCAGAAAAAATTCTGGAACAGGCTGTAATGGATATGCAGGAAGATTTAGTGCAGCTCAGACAAGCTGTGGCAGGCGCGATTGCAGCTCAAAAACGCACCGAACGCCAGTGTTCCCAAGCTGAGTCTACTGCCGCAGAATGGTACCAGCGGGCGCAGCTAGCTTTGCAAAAAGGCGAGGAAAATTTGGCGCGGGAAGCTCTGACGCGCAGGAAATCTTATCAAGAAACGGCAACGGCGATGAAAGCCAGTCTCGGGCAGCAAAACGCTGTTGTGACTCAACTTAAAGACAATATGCGGGCGCTAGAAAGTAAGATTTCCGAGGCAAAATCTAAAAAAGATATGTATATTGCCCGAGCTCGATCGGCTCAAGCATCGGAAAGGCTTCAAGAAATGATGGGCAATCTCAATACAGGCAGCGCTTTGAGCGCCTTTGAACGGATGGAAGAGAAAGTCATGCAGCTAGAATCTCGCTCCGAAGCAATCGCAGAACTCGGAACTAACGATTTAGAAAAGAAGTTTCTCTCTCTCGAAGGTGCCGAGGATGTCGATACTGAGTTGGCGGCGATGAAAGCACAAATGCTTCCGGGCAAAAATACACCCAAATTGCCCTCGGGCGAGCCGCCCGCATCCTGAACCCCAGGCAGCAGAACAATAGTTGAGACGAGCAAAAACTTCTCAACAGCCTAGCTAGAGATGGCTCGAAGCCTGTGGGGGAATTCCCGGATCGAAGTTAAACTCAATAGATAGGTGCATGAATAAGCTTGCCTGCACCACTTACTCGATCGCTTTAAACTGGATTTATCTGTCTGCAAAAATTGCCAAAAACTAAATCGCACTAAAAATCTGACAAGAGTGAATTTCACAACTGCGGGCTAGCGCCTAAAGCCTGCTTTCCGCCTACTTCGTACACCTCACCCTGGAAAAATAGCATTATGGGATTATTTGACCGCATTAGCCGAGTCGTCAAAGCCAATCTTAACGATCTGGTCAACAAAGCTGAAGACCCGGAAAAGATTTTAGAACAGTCCGTTACGGATATGCAGGAAGACTTGGTGCAGTTGCGTCAAGCCGTTGCCAGTGCGATCGCCACTCAAAAGCGCACTCAGACTCAGTACAATCAAGCTGAGTCTCAGTCTAACCAGTGGCAGCAGCGCGCTCAGCTAGCCCTGCAAAAAGGAGACGAGACTTTGGCCCGGGAAGCGCTGGTGCGCAAAAAGTCTCACGCTGAAACGGCGGCTACTCTGAAAGCCAGTCTGGATCAGCAAGCGGCTCAGGTGGAAAGCCTCAAGCGCAACTTGATCGGTTTGGAGAGCAAGATTTCCGAAGCTAAGACTAAGAAGGATATGCTCAAAGCGAGGATATCCGCTGCTAAGGCTCAGGAACAGCTCAACAATACCATTGGCACCTTGAATACTGGCAGTTCAATGGCGGCTTTCGATCGCATGGAAGAAAAAGTTTTGCAGATAGAAGCTCGCGCGGGAGCTTCGGCAGAATTGGCGGCCGGCGGCAGCAATTTAGAGGAACAGTTCCGCTTGCTCGAAAGCGGCGGTGATGTTGACGACGAGTTGGCTCAGATGAAAGCTCAACTGACCGGAGGTTCTGTGTCTCAAGGTAAATTGCCGGCAGCGGGTAAAACTGCTGCTAGCAGCTCGGAGTCGAGTCCGGTGATTGACGCTGAGTTGGAAGAGCTGCGATCGGAACTCAATAAAATGTAGTAATCTCTCTCAAAATTCACCGGAAAACGAGAGAGAAACCCCTGACTTCAGGCATGGGGAGGAACGCTTTCGGAGCGGCCCGGGCACCCCAGGCAACCGACTGCGTGGCTCCGGTTGCCTGGGGTGCCATTAACTCGTAATTAAGAATAACCATCCGCGCCAAGAAACGCTTTGATAAGGTGCAATCTCTGATTGCATCTCGTCTCAGCCTCATCGTAGCGCGGGTAAACAAGCAATGGCAGAACGTCGCTCCGGATTACTTTCGATTTTGATGGACTCGGAAAGCGTAGATACCTTAAATAAAAGTAAGCGCAATTGCAATACCTCTTGTACTGTTAGTTGTTTTGAGTCTCTAGAGGTGATTTATCAACACCTTTAAGACTAGGATTGTGGTCCGATAAATCGCCGTCTATGAAAGAGCTGGGGAGGTGAATATAATGGTTTAATACTTTATTAAACTTGCCCATAGCTACTTATTGCAAGAATATTGATAGACGCTCCGTTTTGTCTAGCATTTTCAGGATAAGACCAAAAACCCGCAAATAATTTCTGGGAGAGTAAACCACAGTGGATGTAAAACTGACCAGCCTATAAAAAGGTAGAACGGAATACCACGATTCATTAAATTGGTTAAAAATAATCGTTCAACAATCGCTAAAAGCTTCAAAAAAAAGTTGTAATCACTCAAAAAACAGGGCGTTGCTCCACCCAAATTTACGCTTGTTGACAAGTATGCTCCCACTCATGCAGGTAGAAGCAGGAATCAGACCAACCAGCGAAAATACTTCTACTGGAATGGTGAAGCAAAGATTAAGTTTAGCCAAGTTGGTATAGCAGATGTCAACTATTTCTGAGATGCCAGCTTTCATAGAATGCTCCGCCTAGCTACAGCCCTAACTTGGGGATGTCGGAGCTTTTTTCCGGAAGTGTTTATAATACATAAAATCAGCAATATGTCAAGTATCTTTATGTTCATTTAAGGAATTAAGTCTTTAAAAAAAGTGATAGAGTAAGTTTATTCCTTGCAATTGCGCCGGCCGCGCCCGAGCGTAAGTGCAAATAACTATAAAATATGACGAGTCTGTCATGCCCGTGCAACATTCTAGAGGCTTTTGTAAAATCAAGTTTTTCAAGGCATTAGCACTTGGTTTTTCAATTGCAGGTATTTGTCGCGCACCGCTAGCAGCTCAAAGTGTTGGCGAGTCGATGGTTGCTGCCGACTCAGGGGTGCAAGCGCCAATTTTTAATGATAATTTACCCAATCAAGAAACAGCAGACGATCGCGATCGGCTTCGTGATTTATACTCGGGTTCTGAATTAGATAGAGACAGTAAAGATCCCGAAAACAACATCCGGGAGTTTGATGGATCGACTGAAACTCAGGCCCGTGAAACTCTCGCTCAGTTGCCGAACCGAGGAGAAAACAGACAATAATTTCCCATTCCCAACCCGCTGCCGCGAAATCTGCCTCCCCTCCCAGAACCAGCGCCCCCAGGGCCCCTGCCTCCTGCAGAACAGCTTTTGTCGCCTGCTGTTCCCGCGCCGGCACAGCCAGCAGAATTGCCCAACATTCCGGGTACGATAAAGGTCGATCGATTTGAAGTAGTTGGCAGCACCGTCTTTAGCAACGAAGAATTAGACGCTGTACTCAAAGACTTTGTAGGCCGCCCGCTCACTTTCGCCGAATTGCTGCAAGCCCGTTCTGCTGTGAGCCAACTCTACATCAGCAAAGGTTATATCACATCTGGAGCGCTGATTGGACCGCCAACGTTTGCAGGCTCAGTTGTGAGGATATTAGTGCTAGAAGGCAAGCTAGAAAGTATCAATGTAGTCGGGACTAGGCGGCTAAATCCTAACTACGTCAGAAGCTGATTAGCCGATTCAACGCCAGGCCCGCTAAATGAACAGCGCATACTGTCAGCTATGCAACTGCTGCAACTTAGCGGGCAAGTCGCAAATATCTCAACGGAACTGCAAGCGGGTTCTCGTGCGGGTTTTAATTTGCTGTTAGTCCGAGTCAAAGAGGCAAAAACGTTCCAAGCTGAGATTTTTACTGACAATTCTCGCTCTCTAAGTCTGGGGAGGTGGCGGCGCAAAGCTCAAGTCCGCGAAGCTAATTTGTTGGGTTTGAGAGATAGTGCGAGTTTGATTTATACAAATACTCAGGTTAGCAATGCTATCGATTTTAGTTACACGCTGCCAGTCAATCCCCGCAACGGTACGGTAAGTTTTCAGCTAAGCCGGAGCAAAAGCAATATCGCCTGGCCGCCCTTTGACGCTCTGGATATTGAGGCGTCGAGCCGCACTTATGATATGAGTTGACTTACCGGCAGCCGATCGTGCAAACTCCGAGAAGACAAATCGCGATCGGTATCGGTGCTGGCAGGCGAGAAAGCGATACATCTTTGCTGGGAGAAGATTTTCCCCTATCGCCGGGAGCGTACGATCCGGCTAAGACTCGGGTTTTGGTGCTGAGGCTGTTTCAGGATTTTATCCAGATGGGAGAGAAAGATGTCTTGGCGGTGCGATCGCTGTTCAGTCTGGGAGTGGGAGCATTTGGCGCTACAGTGAGCAGCAAGGGGCCTGACAGTGAATTTTTGGCGTGGCGGGGTCAATTGCAGTACGTGCGGTTGTTGGCTTCTGAGACGCTGCTGGTAGTGAGATCGGAGGTGCAGTTGGCTGGGGGAGAGCTTTTGCCGATCGAACAATTTGGTTTGGGTGGCTCGGATACGGTGCGGGGCTACCGTCAGGATGCTTTGCTCGCCGATAGCGGGATTTTTGTTTCAGCCGAGTTGCGGTATCCGATTTTGCGAATGGGCGACAAACAAGGAGTTTTGCAGGTGACGCCGTTTGTGGATTTGGACAAATAGCGGGGCAAGGGCGACTCTGGAAGCGAATACTTTGCTGTCAGTGGGATTGGGCCTGCGGTGGCAGTACCGTCAGAAGTGGAATGCTCGCGGAGGCTGGGGAATTCCTTTGATTGATATTAAGTCGAGCCAGAGGCGTTTACAAGAGCGCGGGCTGTATTTTTCTGTAGAATTCAAACCTTTTTAGGAAAGCAGCCGTTTTGCCCTTGGCGCAACAGATCAATTCCGCTATATAGTAATAAGTATCATTCGGCACTCATCGTTAGCTGCCACAAGTGTATTTTACTGAGAATTTTTAAATTAAACTATGTCTAAGGTGCGGTTGCTGCTTTTAAGTTCTTTTGCTTCCGGTTTTGGGCTTTGCTCAATCATTTTGGCAATATTTACGATGACTTCCCGACTGTCGTTTACGTCTTTCTTTACCTTGGTGTTAACTTTGGTATTTTTTGCAATTAATCTACTTTTTGCTTTGCATTATTATACATCCATTACAAAGCAGTTGAGTGTCAGAGGTAAAAAAAAAGCTAGAATTTAGCGGTTGTGAAGCAGAAGTGCACAAAGGCATGGAGAGTTTTTTAGGGAATTTGAAGGGAAAGGAACACGGCTCTGCGTTAAGAAAACTATCTAGCTGTAAGCCATAATTATTTAAGGTTTAACTATTTAGGAAGTGCGATGGGGTTATTATTATTCAAACCAACCCGCCAAATATTCCAGAACCGATAAATACTTGCTTTACTCCAAATGAATACCGGGCGATCGAGGAAACTGTTGAAGAACGTCACGAATACTGTAACGGGCAGATTATCCCTATCGCTGTTTTTAGAAGAACTAGAAGAACTATAAAAAGTGCCAGACGAGCTGTTTTTACAAGGATTACAAAGACTAGAAGAACTAGAACGGCTAGGCGAGGTAACGTTAGAGCGACTGGAACTAGAACTAGAAGAAGACGATCGCGCGCTGCTCCTTCCTCCGCTGCTTCTTGCCAAAGCTTTCCGGTTAATATTTTACCATTTACCACTACTGCCAGCAGTTAAATTTACAGTAAATTCACCGCCTATCAAAAAAGCGATCGCCCCACAGCACAAAAGTTGATTGTTTAGCATAATTTAGTCTGCCAAAAATACGATGTTCAATCAAGACTATTAATAGTCAAGAGTTAACTAATCCGCTAGCAAATCCGGTCGGCGCGATCGAGTTCTTTCAATTTGCTGTTCCCTGCGCCAGCGAGCAATTTCTGCGTGATTACCAGACAACAACACGTCAGGTACCTTCAATCCGCGAAAATCCGCCGGTCGAGTGTACTGCGGATAATCCAAAAGTCCGTCTTCAAAACTCTCAAACTTCAGCGAATCTTCCTTCGCGACAGTTCCCCGCAGCAATCGCAAAACCCCATTAATCAAAGCCAAAGCCGGAATTTCGCCCCCCGTGAGCACAAAATCCCCCAAAGACACTTCGCGAGTGACCAAATGCAGCACTCGATCGTCCACACCCTCATAATGACCGCAAATCAACACCAACTGATCGCGATCGGCTGCCAACTGCCGAAACATCTCCTGCTGCATCGGTTCCCCCTGGGGAGTCAGCAAAATCACCTCCCGCCGCGGCAAAACCGGCAGCGACTCCACCGCAGCAAAAATCGGTTCCGGCTTCATCAGCATCCCCACTCCGCCCCCGTAAGGCTCGTCATCGACTCGCTGGTGCTTGTCTGTGGTAAAATTGCGGGGATTGACAAAATTCACCTCAGCAATCTTTTTAGCTAAGGCTTTGCCCATCAGTCCCGACTCCAGGGGAGCCCGGAAAAATTCTGGAAATAAGGTAACTACGTCAAATCGCACAATTATTGAAATTTATTGATACATCACCTCTAGTTTGACCCTTAGAGGGAGTTCAGTTTTCAGTAATTGCTTTATTCTTTATAATTTCTTATAATTTCTGAGAATTTTTGCAAGTTAAATTCTCTTCCTTTGTCGGCGGCCCCGTTTTGTACAACAATAATCAGTTTTTCATGACAGCGACAGCAACTAAACTCGCCGCCAAACAACAGCGAGCGAGGTGATATCGGCGATCGCGCCTCGCTGGCACAAACAAATATTTATTCTTAAAAAGCCCTATTGTACCCACAGCCACGGCAAAATTGAATTTCACATCCAACAGAGGAAGACACACCATGCAGCAGTTGACATCTCAAGCCCTCGAACACAATATTCCCCAGCGCACAAAAACCTCGATTATGGTGATCGGCGGAGCCGAAGACAAAGTTCACGGACGAGAGATTTTGAACACCTTTTTTTGCCGCGCTGGCGGTGCAAACGCTCGGCTGGCGATCGTTCCCTGCGCTTCGCGAGATCCCGAAGGAATTAGCAACCGCTACCGCACTATATTTGACGAAATGGGCGTTAGCGCGGTCAAAGTGGTGGACATCCGCGAACGCGAACAAGCCGAAAACCCCGTCTGGAAAGATTACTTAGAAGATTGTACGGGCGTATTCATCACAGGCGGCGACCAACTGAGGCTCTGCGGACTGCTGGCGGACACCCCGCTGATGGAGAAAATTCGCAAAGAAACTCTCGAAGGCAAGATTACCCTCGCCGGTACCAGCGCGGGTGCTGCGGTGATGGGATATCACATGATTGCCGGCGGCGGGAGTGGCGCGTCACCGAACCGCTCTTTAGTAGACATGGCAAACGGACTTAACATTATTCCTGAGATCATCGTAGACCAGCATTTTCACAACCGTAACCGCATGGCTCGCTTGCTGTCGGCTGTGGCTTGCCATCCCGATCGCATCGCTATTGGTATTGACGAAGACACTTGCGCCTTGTTTGAGGGAGACGATACTATGAAAATTCTCGGTAAAGGCACTGTGACTATTGTTGATTCTAGGGAAAATTTTTATACCAATGAGTCTCTGGTAGGAGCGACAGAACCCTTAAGTCTGTTCAATATGCGCTTGCACGTTCTGTGTCACGGAGATTGCTACAATATGCCCCTAGGCAAACCAATGCCATCGGCAGCCTGTTCCGAGTCTGGCTGGCCACCCGAATGCCGCACAGCCAACTAACGCAGAAAATATCTTCTCATTGATTCGGCAGACACTAGGCGGCATTCCGGCCGAATCATGGATACAACAATATAATAGATTGCGAAGCAGCCACGGCTGACGCCAGAAGGCAGAATCACAGAAAATTCTACCTTCGGGCTTCTAGTTTTTGCGTGCCATTGATCTGTACTTGTTTCTAGCCGATCGCTGGGAGATGAATTTTCAATTGGGTCGCCCATAACTGGAAATTCAGTCCCAAACTGTTCGCTGCGAACAGTCGATCGAGCAATCTAGATCGAAATTGAATAAATGCTTCAATTATCTATAAGATTTCGCGCCCCATACCCCTCTAACTGTCATGAAAATACTTAAAATCCAGACCTTACGCGGCCCCAACTACTGGAGCATCCGACGCCACAAACTCGTCCTGATGCGTCTGGATTTAGAAGAGTTGGCAGATAAAACCACATCTGAAATTCCTGGCTTCTACCAAGGATTGACCGCCGCGCTGCCGAGTTTGGACGAGCATCACTGTTCTCCCGGCCATAGGGGAGGCTTCCTGCAACGTGTCAGAGAAGGCACAATGATGGGACACGTAATCGAACACGTAGCCCTAGAACTTCAGCAAATGGCAGGAATGCCTGTCGGGTTCGGTCGGACCCGCGAGACTGCGACCCCAGGCATTTACCAAGTAGTAATCGAGTATCAACACGAACAAGCAGGTCGCTATGCCGCCCGGGCGGGCGTGCGGATGTGCCAGAGCATTGCCGATACAGGCACTTATCCAGCAGCAGAATTAGTCCAAGATTTGAGAGACCTTAGAGAGTTTGCTGCGTCCGCCGCACTCGGGCCGAGCACGGAAACACTGATCAAGGAAGCAGAAGCTCGCGGCATTCCTTGGATACCTTTGAGCGCCCGGTTTATGATTCAACTCGGCTACGGGGTTCACCAAAAGCGGATTCAGGCAACTCTGAGCAACCGCACGGGAGTTTTGGGGGTAGAACTAGCCTGCGATAAGGAAGGTACTAAAAATATCCTCGGCAGCGCCGGCGTGCCGGTTCCTAGAGGAACGGTGATTAATTATTTGGACGAACTGCGCGGGGCGATCGAAGATGTCGGCGGTTATCCGATCGTCCTCAAACCCCTAGACGGCAACCACGGCCGCGGGATTACGATCGACATCAATTCCTGGGAAGCAGCAGAAGAAGCCTACGACTTAGCCAGCGCGGCATCAAAAACAAAAAGCGTGATAGTCGAGCGCTATTACGTCGGCCGCGATCACAGAGTATTGGTAGTCAACGGGCAAGTCATAGCAGTCGCAGAACGAGTTCCCGCTAACGTCGTGGGTAACGGCAGGTCTACAGTAGAACAGCTTATTGAAGAAGTAAACCGCGACCCGCAGCGGGGAGACGGACACGACAACGTGCTCACCCGGATCACGATCGACAAATTGTGCCTGGATTTGTTGCAAAAACAAGGATACGCCATGGACTCCGTAGTACCTGCAGGCGAAAGAGTATTCTTGCGCGCGACAGCAAACTTGAGTACCGGTGGAATTGCAGTCGATCGCACCGACGAAATCCACCCGGAAAACGTCTGGCTGTTTTCCAGAGTCGCCAAAATTATCGGTTTGGACATCGCCGGCATTGACGTAGTAACTCCCGACATCTCCCAACCCCTGCGCGATGTCAACGGCGTCATCGTCGAAGTCAACGCAGCACCGGGTTTCAGAATGCACGTCGCCCCGAGTCAAGGTTTACCCCGCAACGTCGCCGGCGCCGTTTTCGATATGCTCTTCCCCTCGCCTCAACCCAGCCGGGTGCCGATTTTAGCGGTAACGGGAACCAACGGCAAAACTACAACTACTCGCCTGCTGGCCCACATTGTCAAGCAGACAGGTCAGATTACCGGCTACACGACTACCGACGGCACTTACATCGGCGATTATTTGGTAGAAACCGGAGACAATACCGGGCCGCAGAGTGCTCAATTGATTTTGTCTGACCCAACGGTGGAAGTGGCGGTGCTGGAAACGGCTAGAGGCGGAATTTTGCGATCGGGCCTGGGCTTCGATCAGTGCGATGTCGGCGTAGTATTGAATGTCGCGGCCGATCACTTGGGAATTGGCGACATCGACACCGTGGAACAGCTCGCCAAACTCAAGAGCGTCCTCGTTGAGTCGGTAATGCCCAAAGGCTATGCAGTTTTGAATGCAGACGACCGACTGGTAGCACAAATGGCGCAGCGTGTCAAGGCTCAAATTGCCTATTTTTCGATGAACCCGGACAACGAACTGGTTGCCAAACATACCGCTGCGGGCGGGCTGGCAGCGATTTACGAAAACGGGTACTTGTCGATCTTGAAAGGTGATTGGACGCTGAGAATCGAGCAAGCCGTGAACGTGCCGCTGACGATGGGCGGGCGCGCGCCGTTTATGATTGCCAATGCTTTAGCAGCTTGTTTGGCGGCTTTTGCCCAAGGATTGAAAATAGAGGACATTCGATCGGCTTTGTCAAGCTTCCAAGCATCGGTGGGTCAAACTCCCGGAAGGATGAATTTGTTTAAATTGGGCAGCTATCACGCTTTGCTCGACTACGCCCACAACCCCCACAGCTACAAGGCTTTGGGCAGTTTCGTGCTGAATTGGCCGGGAATGCGGATCGGGGTTGTCGGCGCCCCCGGAGATCGGCGAGATGAAGATTTTGTCACGCTGGGCAAACTTTCGGCCGAGATGTTCGATCGTATTATTGTGAAGGAAGATGCCGATCGGCGCGGGCGAGAACCCGGTGTTGTGGCACAGTTAATTTGCCAGGGAATTGCAGAGGCGATGTCTGCAGGAACCGCAAACAAATCTAAAGTTGAATACGAGTTGATTCTCGACGAAACAACCGCCGTTAACAAGGCTTTAGATGAGGCGCCGGCCGGCAGTTTGGTCGTGATTTTACCTGAAAGCGTCAACAAAGCTTTGAGTTTAATTGAAGCCCGGAAACCGATTAAGGAATCTGTGGAAGTTCAAAATGGTTTAGAGCGATCGAAGTCACAGGAAAGTTTAAAACCGACTGTTGTGAATCAAGGCTAAAGTCGGAACTGTAATTTAATTGGTAGGTTGGGTTTACTTGTGTTAAACCCAACCTACTTTTTTACAGGACAGGACTTACGCACCACTAATATTTTCTGTCATTGCGCAATGGGAGAGCAATCTCAAAGCTGGCTTTTTCGTGTTCAGTGCGTAACTCTTATGCTTTTTAAAATGTTAGCTTGCTCCTTCGCCAGTATGCAGAGATTTCAATAGTTGCTCTGCAATTTCAATCAGTTCGCATACAGAGTTTTGCGTAAGTTGTCTAGTTTTGAAGCCATGAGCAATTGCGTTACGCAATGAAAGTGCATTCATTAGTAACTGATACTCTGATTGGGAAATTACCCCCTCAGTTGCCAGTTGTTTTACTAAAAAAAGTGGCTGTAATCTTGTCAAACTTAGCTCTTCTTTTTCCGCAATAATTCTCAAAGTAGCCTCAACTAAAGACCAGGAATATAGCATAGCTGGCTCTAGATGTTGTTGTGCTACAAGTTGCTTTGCTACTTGCAAGCGGGCTTCTATTTCATGCTCTTGAAGAGAACCCTCAGCTTTGGGGAAATAGACTGCATCCTCCGGGTTAGTCATCACTAACTCAAACCTCCAACCAGGATTTTCTGCTACTGCTTGGGCTAAATTGCGTAAATATTGAGTAGAGGATGAATTGAGTGAGGAGCGTGACTTGACTGCAATAACTACTGACTCTTTACCCAGGCGCACTATCATATCGGGGCGATAGCTTTTCAGGAAGTCAGGTAAATCTTCAAGGTTGGGATGAAATGAAACCTCGTAACCTCTCTCACGATACTCCTCTGCTAATTTCAGTAATCGCTCTCTTTCTATGTTTGCAGTTGGGGTTGCCATCATGTCAGTACCTCTTGGTCAGGATCATCAATTACGACAATGTGCAAGAATTCATTGCCACGAGCAAATCCTTCCGCTAGGGTCGAGGTCATATTTTCTACTGTAAAGTTACCCGATAAATTCCTCTTCCGGACTAGAACATCGGTTACTTGATCGTCATCCACGTAGGCTAGGCCAATAATTGCATCTTGAATTGGCTTTACTATGTTGTCCACATCAATTTTAACAGAATCGTAGAAATAAGTTATCTGGAGCATAACGAGTCCCGTAGCTGTTTTTTGCTCTGAAGACCAGTATTTTTCAGCCTCTTGCCTAACCGTCATTTTCCAAGCTTTAAGACGATCTCGCCTGCGAGCTTGTTGTGATACTGGTGGGCCATCTACTATGAACTCAAATCTCGCCAAAGTATTTATAAATAGAAGATCGGGGATTATTTTATATGACTGCTAATGTCCTGACTGTGGCCTCCGACAGCTCGGGGTACGGTGACATACAATTTTATCGCAATTGCGGGATAATATTTTTGATGGTGAATCTCGTTTTTATTACCTTTTTATCTTTTAACTACCGCCCACTGAGTCACCGGTGCAAGCGGTTTCCAACCCTGAAAAGAACCGATCGCCCCTACTCGCTGAATCCCAATTCTAATTAGTTCCCCACCATAACGATCGTGCCATTGCAAAACTTTAAACTCGCTCTCAACTGTCACCGCATTAACAACTAATCGGCCGCCTTCACCTAAAGCATTCCAGCAAGTTTCCAGCACAGCTTCTGCGGTGACACCGCCGCCGATGAAAATGGCATCCGGTTGAGGCAAATTGGTCAGGGCTTCCGGCGCTTCTCCCGCGACAATTTGGAGTTCGGGAACGCCGAAAGTAGAGGCATTTTCGGCGATGTATTGCAGCCGAGTTGGGTGGCGTTCGATCGCGATCGCCCTGCACCGAGGATGACTCCGCATCCATTCGATCGCGATCGAACCGCAGCCAGCCCCCACATCCCAAAGCAACTCTCCCGGAATCGGTGCTAACGTTGACAGAGTAACGGCTCGAACCTCCCGCTTCGTAAGTTGTCCGTCGTGGCGGTAAGCAGCATCCGGCAAACCCGCAGTTCGGGGAAAAAGTAGGGTTTCGCGATCGGCTGCAACTGCAATCGCGATCGTGTTCAAATCAGCCAAATCCGCTGCATTCCAGGCTGCTGCCACCCCCTCGATCCGCCGTTCCGATCCCGACCCCATCCGCTCGAACACGGTCATCAAACTGCTGCCAAACCCCCGCTGTGTCAACAATTCAGCCACCTTTCCCGGCGTGTGTCGATCTGCGCTTAAAACCAGCAATCGCGCGCCGGGAGACAAAGCAAGGGCGATCGATGCGATCGGGCGATTTGTCAAACTGAAAGTCACAACATCCGCCAACGCCCAGCCCAGACGGGCGCAAGCAAGACTAAAAGCCGATGCAGCGGGAATTACAGTCATTTCCGAAATAGGAATCTGGCGCGACAGCGTGACGCCTATACCGTGACACATGGGATCGCCGCTGGCTAGCACGCACACAGGCTGTCCCCGGCGGCGGATGATTTCATCGACTGTTGCTTGTAGCGGCGAAGCCCAGACCAATTGTTCGCGGGTGTCGTCGGTTGGTAGCATTGCTAGGTGACGGGCACCGCCGACAACGACTTGAGATCGATCGAGTAGGGAACGGGCGATCGCACTCAATCCCGAAAGTCCGTCTTCGCCAATCCCCACCACCGAAAGCCATTTGTGCATTGCGCCCTTACTGCTAATTACTAATTATCGATTCTAAAGAATAATATCGGATTTCCATTCATAATTCTTTCTTCTACTTGCCTCATTCCGAGTCTTTCTGCAACTTTAAGCGACTCAATGTTTGGGCGATCGCAGCTTGCGACAATATAGTCCAAGCCAAGTTCATTCAAACCATACTCCAATATTTTAGTTGATGCTTCAGTAGCATATCCTTTTTTAAGTGCTTTCGGCAGCAGCGCGTAAAGCAACTGCGGCTGTACTTCCTCAAACAAATACCACAAACCAACAAATCCAATGATTTCTCGATCGTTCTTTGTCTCGATAAACCACAAACCGAATTTATTTTCTTCAAAAAGCTTTTTGTTTTCTGCCAGCATTTCTTCCACTTGTTGTAGCGACAATATTTCGCCGTCACATAGATATCTTCTCACATAAAAATTAGTAAACATTCCGTGGAGCGTGTTGAGGTCGCTCTCTACAATCGGTTTCAAAACCAATCTCTGAGTTTCAAATATCATGCGGATTATTTTTCTCAGGTTCAATAACTATCGCACCTATCAATATTAGTCTAGGACGCACGGGTGGTCATAAACCGGGTTTTTCGACAATACTTGGTTATCGCGCGCAGATAAGGCAAAAAACCCGGTTTATGCAGGTTTTGCGTAACTCTAATTAACAAACAGCGTTAAACCACCGTAATCACTGGGTAATTGTAACTTTCCTTGACTACCAAACCGTCTTTCCAATAGCCGATCGAGATTTGATTGCTTTTGGAATCAATGATTTGACCTTCAACTTTAACGGTGTAATCATTGTACCAATTGGAAATTACTACAAAATCATAATTTTTGTCGGCTGAAACAGCGATGTCTTGACTAATTAATTTTGATTCTCGAAACTCAACTAACATTTCTTGAAAAAAGATTTCTCTGCCTTGGCGGCAGTTTTCTTTGCCGCTAGTAATCATACCATCTCCTTCAATCATCACAGTGTCATCCGAGTAGTATTTTTCCAAAGCTACTGATGTTTGGAATGTCTCAACAAGGTGATTGATATCTGCGAGTTTGATTTGCAATTCTTCAATTGTCATAAATAACGCGATCGCAGGTTTTATAGCCGAAGTTAGAAGTCACGCACTCTTAGAGTGATTTTGACTTCGATTATAGATTATAAAAAATTATTCAGGGATCAGCAAGATAATAAAACGAATTTCCCCCCTAACAGGCGAGCTCGCCCGGAGATTTGTTAAGAAACTCGATCGATCTGGCTGATGCCGATCGACTTGTGATAGATTTCTTAAACCTGAAAGCGGGAAAGTCCGGTGCAATTCCGGCGCTGTGCCGCAACTGTCAAAGTCAGAATGCCGATTTCAGGAGTTTACTTTAGATTCCCTGCGTCGCACGGGGAGGAGTTTCTTTGTTAGCTTTGAGTGAATTGCCGACTTGTCCTGGTTTATTTTACGGTTCCCGCGCCCGAGACGGAATATTATCGAGAATGCGGATTCCGGGGGGAATTTTAAACGCGCAGCAGTGTCGGACGATCGCGGATTTGGTCGATCGATACAGTACCGGTTGTTTGCAAGTAACGAATCGGGCGAATTTGCAAATTCGAGACTTGAATTCGCCAGTTTCTGATGAACTTTGGCAAGATTTGCTGGAATTGGGATTGGCATCTCGCCGCGTTGAAGTTGACCCGATTCGCAATATTATGGCAAGTCCGACAGCAGGGATCGATCGACAGCAACTACTCGATACTCGCCCGCTAGTAAAAGCTTGGGATGATTACCTGCAAACGCATCCCGAATTGTCCGAACTTTCGCCTAAGTTCAGTATTGGCTTTGACGGCGGGGAATCGGTTTCGATTCGCGATTTACGCAACGATATCTTATTAGCTGCTGAAGGGCGTTCAACCCAATCAGAAATCGTTTTTCGGCTGCATTTAAACGGCGACACAGGAATTTTAATCCAAGAATCGCAATGTATTTCAGTATTAGCCGCCATCGCTAGCACCTATCTTGAATACACAAAAAATCAGCCTCGAATTGATGGCAAAAAACCGCGTTTGCGTCACCTGCTGGCAGATTGGGGCGCTGAAAGTTATCTAGAAATGGTAGAGAGGAATTTACCGTTTGTAGTGCAGCGAAGCTCGATCGCCTCATCTGAAAAATCCATCCCCAATCACCAACATCTCGGCATTTATCCTCAGCAACAGTCGGGTTTCTCCTACATGGGAATTGCACTGCCCCTAGGTAGGCTAGAATCAAAACAACTGCGGAATTTGGCAAATTTAGCCCAAAATCTAGCCAGCGGTACCCTGAGACTTACGCCGTGGCAAAATCTGTTGATTTCTGACATCCCCAACTCCCAGCTTTTTGAGGTAAAACAGCAAGTTGCCGATTTGGGATTGCACTCATCGGCGACTCGCCTAGATTCGTGCTTGGTGGCTTGTGCCGGCAGCAGCGGCTGTGCGTCGGCGGCGACAGATACTCAAAGTCAGGCCTTAGCAATGGCGAGGGATTTAGCGCAAAAATTGACGATCGACTTGCCGATTAACATTCATTTCAGCGGTTGCGAAAAGTCCTGCGCCCAGCACCGGCCAATTGATATCACGCTGGTAGGAATTCAGATTGAGCGAGGAGACGAGGCGATCGAAGGTTACAAGATTTATGCGGGTAGAAAAGATTTGCCCTTCGGGCGACCAATTTGTGCGGCGGTTAGTGCCAGCGAGATGCCCGGTGCGTTCGAGCGAATGTTGCAGGTATATCAGCGGTTTCGAGAGCCTTTGGAGTCATTTGGTGAGTTTGTCGATCGGCTGGCAATCGACCAATTGCAGGAGTTTTTGAACACCTAAAATGGGAATTCAAAGTGAAAAAAGATTCCATTAAAACTGACAAGTTTTAATCATTTCTCTTTCTATATCTCTCGATCTTTCTTCGCGTCCTTTCCATCTTCGCGGTTAATTCAAAAAATATATTTCACAAATCCAACAAATTTCCCATAGCAGTTTTAAACAATGATTGACTACATTCGAGACGGAACAGAAATCTACACCAAATCCTTTGCCACAATTCGAGCCGAAACAGATTTGTCAACCTTGCCGCCCGATTTAGAATCGGTAGCCGTGCGACTAATTCACAGTTGCGGCATGACCGATATTGTTACAGATTTAGCAGCTTCGCCGGGGGCCGCAACCTGCGGACGCCAAGCCCTCGCCGCCGGTGCGCCGATTCTCTGCGATGCCCGGATGGTGGCCGAAGGCATCACTCGCAAACGCCTTCCCGCTGAAAATCCGGTGATTTGCACCCTCTGGCATTCCGAAATCCCGGAGTTGGCGCGGCAAATGGGAAATACTCGATCGGCCGCGGCGCTTGATTTATGGCTGGACAACTTGCAGGGTGCGGTTGTGGCAATTGGCAATGCCCCGACTGCTTTGTTCCGACTGCTGGAAATGCTGGATGCCGGAGCACCCAAACCGGCTTTAATTCTGGGTTTCCCGGTAGGATTTGTGGGGGCTGCTGAATCCAAAGCCGAACTGGCCGCCAACAGTCGGGGAGTGCCATTTATTACGTTGCACGGGCGGCGCGGTGGCAGTGCAATGGCAACGGCGGCCGTGAATGCGTTAGCGAAAAAGGATGAATTATGACTGAGGCTACTGGTAAATTGTACGGTTTGGGTATTGGCCCTGGCGATCCTGAGTTGATTACTTTGAAAGCTTATCGGATTTTGCAATCGGTGCCGGTGATTGCCTATCCGGCGATGGAAAATGGTAAGGTGCTGGCGCGGGCGATCGTCGCAGATTATCTGCGCCCGGAGCAAATTGAGATTCCGATGCCGCTGCCTTTTAGTCCGACGCGATCGTCTCAACCTTATTACGATATTGCTGCGGAGAAAATTGCGGCACACCTCAGCGAGGGACGGGATGTGGCGGTATTGTGTGAGGGCGAACCTTTTCTCTACGGCTCGTTTATGTATCTATTCAACCGTTTGTCGGGAACATTTACCACTGAAGTTGTGCCGGGAATTTCTTCGACAATGGCGAGTGCGGCTGCGTTGGGAGTGCCGCTGACTTATCGTAACGATGTGTTAAGTATTATGCCTGCGACGCTGGATGCTGAGGTTTTGCGCGATCGGCTGGCGGTTGTTGATGCTGCGGTGATTATTAAGCTGGGCCGGCATTTTGCGAAAGTCCGGGACGTGCTGATTGAGTTGGGACAGTTCGATCGAGCACTGTATATAGAACGCGCAACTATGCCGAATCAGCGAATTCGGGCGATCGTAGATGTCGATCCCGCTGAAGTTCCCTATTGGGCTCTGATTATGATACCCAGTCAGCAAAAGTCTGTATCTTAATATTTCCATGCCTGAAGGCGACGCGCTTCCAGGCTTTCCCTACTTTTTGGTGCATTCTTGCCCATTTATCCAGCTTTCCTCATATTGATAACTTAACCTTATAACTTGCATCAGTTAATCTGTTGTTAAAATACTTTACAAACCTTAGAATATGCTTTATGTTTATTAACATGGCGGAACACAAAGCCGTCACGAACATTGACAAATCAATAAAGCAATCATAAACAAATGACAACAACCTTACAGCAGCGCGAAAGCGCCAACCTGTGGGATCAGTTTTGCAACTGGGTCACCAGCACCGAAAACCGCATTTATGTAGGTTGGTTCGGCGTCTTGATGATTCCCACCTT
>NZ_JAUBQD010000072.1:0-31878 GCF_036701085.1 Microcoleus sp. Pol7_A1 | reverse complement strand
CCGAAACATAAACCTATTCATATTCACTCATTTATTTATTATACATCGCTGATGTTATTAAATTTTCATTCCTAAGGTAAGACCAGCAATAGTTGTGAGTGCGCCGCACGTATCTCAAGACATTATGATTGTGCCATTGACAAGCAAAACTGCATCCTTACTGGAGGGTGAGTTCGTACTTTCTGAATGGTCAATAGCAGGGTTAAATGTGGCTACAGCAGTCAAGCGAGGTTTGTATACAGTACATGAAAGCTTAGTTGTAAGGACGATTGGCAAATTAGCAGATTCTGATGCTGAGCGACTGGAGCAATCTCTTCGAGGTTGGTTAGGGTTGTAGTGCAGCTATACAGTATAATATTTCCTGTTTGTCGGGTTTCGCATAAGAAGGGCAATCGCGCAATGCCGCAGCTTGTCCATCTTCTCCCCGAAAGATTGCCAGCCACTCTCCGTCCAGCGATCGGGCTAAAACAGTGTTAGGTTGTAATTAGTCGCTCAGTGGGACAATGTACCAGAAATATGCCAATTGCATACAGTATACTTTATGAGGTGGATATTCTGAAAACGCTTTGGGGTAATGTTCGACTAGGGAAAATTGAACTGCTAGAGTCATCATAGTAGTTAAGAAATATTAAAATGCGATGTAGTCATGCAGAAAAATTGGGATAATTGATTACTACAAGAAATCTGTAGTGGATCGTATTGAAATATAGGAGCGAAAGAGCAAAGCGAAAAAAGGAAAGTATTACAATTAAAAGCAACGATTATTCATCTGAGTTTGAGAGAAAATCCAAAGAGAGTTATCCGATGCAAAAAAGTGTCGATGAAAATAACATTAACCCAGGAGAACAGCTAAGGGAATTTATTAAAAAACTTTTCCCTGCTGATGTCAAAAATGACTCCTTTATTTCAAGAATTGATTATATTCTGCAAGCTGATGGAGAATTAATAGATTTAGTTTACAATAGCACCATCAACTATGTATTGAGACGACTGATAGTAACCGCTGATTATTTTCAAAGGAAGTGTAAAAAAGAGGGTAAAGGAGATGAAAAATTAATCACTGATTTGAGAGCTTTCCTGAAGGATGATATGCGCTTCCCGGAAAAGCCTATTGAACGAATTATTTTCTTACTTCGTCAGTGTTTGGATAAGAGAAATGCACAGGTAGCAGACAGCACTAAACATAACATAAGAAAGAGAGCCAGAGATAATAATAAGGCTTGCTATATCTGTGGCGGCGAACTGGAATTTGATACCAGAAAAAAAGACTCATACAACGGCGACGAACTGGACTTTGATACCAGAAAAAAAAACTCATACAACTTGGCCGAAGTGGAGCATAAATGGCCGCAAACAATGGGCGGTGCAAGTGATAATTTTAATCTTGAAGTCGCTTGCTCAACTTGTAATGGTAAAAAGTCCGATCATATAGATGCTAGCGATTTTCATTATGAAAAGATATGTCTCGTAAGTGATGAAAACGATAAACACTTTTCGACGGAGATGAACAGGCAATATGAATTGGCTTTATGGGCTAAAAGAGAATTTAAGTGTTCTATTTGTGGAAAATCAGCAGCCGATGCGGGAAAGTTAAAATTTGGACGCAAAAATCCCAATGATAGTTGGCATTTCTTAAATATAGAGATTTTTTGCGAAAAACATCACAAAATAAGGGGATAGTTATGACTGAACACAGGTGTTATTTTGGCAGTTTAATATCACAGCGCACAGATGAAAAGGTAACTCGTTTTTTTGTTTTTAATGCACGCGCAAAAGATTTGAAAGAGTGGTTGGGGATTCGACGAATAAAAGATGTCAAAAAAGGAGCGCAGCGTGTACTAAGAAAAGCTAGAGCGAGTGCAGTTACAAAATTTATAGAGGCTAGTTCAATCAATACAATTCCTAATAGTATACTTATAGCTTTTGATCCAGGCAAAGCAAAGTTTACCTCTTTAAGTACAAAAATTAGCGAAAGTATTATTCAAACAAATAGTTCATTAGAAAAGCCTGTAAACATATTAAATGGCTGTGATAATCAACTCAATTGGGGAATTATTGAGTTTTCATTTGAACGCAATGAACAAGAGGATGCTAAACCAGCACTTATTGTAGACGGACAGCACCGTCTTTATGGTATGTCTGATTTTTATAAAGAGGATTTACCAATAACTGTTGTTAGCTTAATAGATGCTACTCGTCAAGAACAAGCTTTCCAGTTTATTGTAGTAAATAATAAAGCAGTACGAGTTTCAGCCGAAAATGTCAAATCTATTGTTGCAGATTTTAATGAAGATGAACTTGAGACACGACTTGTACGAGCGCGTGTTAAATATGGTGATAAGCCACTGATACTTGCGTCTCTCAATGATTCTCCATCAAGCCCATTTCAAAATTTATTAGATTGGTCTTATAACAGAGAGATTACAGACGAAAATGCGCTAGTGCCAATTACTGCAATAGAACAAACAATCCGATATATTCGTAAGTCATTTACAGTGCTTGAAAATGATGAAGATTCCTTGATCGAGTTTTTCTGTGCCACCTGGAGAGCGGTGAAAGGAAATTACCCAGAGCTTTTTGGAAAAAATAATCAATTTATGACGAAGGCAAATATTAGTGCTTTCAATGAGTATATCACTGACCGATTAGTATATTTTTGGGAGATGGATTTACTAGATGTATTTGAAAGTGATGAAATTGAAGAAAAAGTGTTAGATATCATTAAACGTTTACCTAAAGAATTTTGGCTAAAAAAATGGGAGCTTAGAATTCAAGACACTCCCTATTTTAGAGACATCATAAAAAATGATTTAAAGACTATAATTACTAATTCAAAATTAGGCAAGGATTGGATGAATGGTTTAGAGTTGATTGAAACAGAGGAATAGAGAATGTCCATATATTTGAAGCACTTCTTTTGCCCTTAAAAATCAAGTTCCAATTGTCTAACTAATCGATCGGGCTGGGCGAGCCGCTCCCCGCCCAGCCCGATCCGTTTACTTCACAGCCACCTTAACTGCACCCTCAACCAACTGCTCGTAATCCTCCAACAACCACGCAGGCAAACAAGTATTCGCATCCTGAACCCGCAACTGTCCAGCGCGACAATACAGCATCGCCGCCAACAAATTATTCACAGCTTTAGGCGTTCCAAACCCTTTACTCAACTCAGCAACCAACGAGTTAAAAAACTCGCGATCGCTCTCATTCAGTGGCTCGTTAATAAACCCGCTGCCGAGCATTGCTTTGTAACCATTGCCAAAATCGCTCCGGTACAAAAGTTCCAGTTGTTCGCCGGAAACGCTCAGCCAGAAATCGGCAATTTGCTTGCGAATATGCCGCAAATCTGCTATTACCAATTCAGCCGTCGGGTCGATTTCATAAAGATTGACGGCAGCAGTTAATTGATTGAGAAACTGCGGCAGATAATCTTGTTTGACAAGTGTTTGTTCGGTTGTCGCAAATGCGGTTTCAAACACCTTTTCGTAATCTTCAAGCAACCACTGCGGCAAGCGGGTGCGAGCATCGGGAACCCGCATTTTTCCCGGAACAAAATACAGCATCGCACCGAGCAGAGCATTGATAGCTAGAGGCTGCACCAACCCTTTGCTAATTTCAGTCAATTTCTGCAAAAACTGCTGTTCGGCTTCAGTCATTGATTCTGCTTGCAAGCCGCAGCTAAGAATTGCTTGATATCCCCTGCGAACGTCTCCTCGGTAAAAATTTTCGAGTTTTTCTGAAGGAAGAGTCAGCCAAAAATCAGCCATTTGTTTTCTGATTTGGCGGAGTTCCAAAACTACCGATTCGTCAGACGAATCTATGCGGTAAAGATTAACGCATCCTAACAGTTGGTTGGAAAATTGTGGCGATTGAATGTATTGAGCTAGCAAATCAGAAGTTGACTCAGACTTGACGGCAGCTTCCGTCTCAAAAACTTGTTCGTAATCCGCAATTAACCAGTGCGGCAAACGGTTGCGAGCGTCGGGAATTCGCATGGTTCCCGGTGGAAAATACAGCATCGCACCCAGTAGAGCATTGATAGCTTTCGGATGCACTAATCCTTTGCTAATCTGGGTTAATTCCTGCAAAAATATTTGTTCGCTTTCCATCATCGGTTGATGTTGGAAGCCACTCTTGAGCAGGATTTGATAGCTGTTACCTGAAGCACTTTTATAGGCGGTTTCAAGGTTTTCGGCGGGAATGTTCAGCCAAAAATCAGCGATTTGTTTGCGGATTTCACGCAGTTCAGATATTGCTGAGATGTTTGATGAGTTTCTTTGGTAAAGTTTGACGGCATTCGAGAGAATCTCGCCCAAATCTGCTTGCTTGGGAATGCTATCCTGTAAGCTGCGGGATGCTTCCTGGTGGCTGGTTTGCCATTTGCCAAAGAGTTCTTGGAATAATTTGCCGATCGCCCCAGAGTATGCAACACTGTCAAAACAGCGCGGATTGCCTTGCATTTTTTGCTGAATTTCCTGCCGTTTTTGCTGCCGCAATTGCGGGTTAGTGCCGAGGGTAACGGCTAGCTGAATGTAAGATGCTTCGTCATACGCAATTAAATCAGACATTTGCAGTTCCCGCAGCATCGCCGAACCTTGGCGGAACCGCAAAGCATTTCCTTCCACAACCACCGCCGGCAATCCTACTTGCAAAGGGTCAATTAACGATGTTGCCCCAGCGTAAGGATAGGAATCGAGATAAACATCTGCTAGCTGCAAAAATTCTTTGACATCCGCGCGGCTTGGCAGTTGTTTTACGAACCGCAAGCGGTTGTTATTCACGCGGTATTTAGCGCATACAGCGTTCATATTGTTGACAAAAGGTGTGGCTGGATAAGTGCGAGTCCAAGCCGGCCCGAAGGGATATAAAATCAAGATGGAATCGGGTACAGCAGCTAGAATCTTTACCCAAATCTCCCTCAATTCAGGTAGAATTTTGTAGAAGTTCGCGCCGGAGATAAAAACTGTTGTTTTGTCGGAAATTCCGAGACTTTGGCGCGTAGGTTTGACTGTAGCTACTTCCGACTCTGTTGCGTATTTGAAACAAAAACCGCTGCCTTCGAGAACAGCCAACTGTTCGCGATATTGTTCTTGATAACTAGCATCCGGCGCGGTAAATTGACCGGCGATGTAGTAATCCATGTGCCGGATTCCGGTGGTTGTCGGGGAACAGAAAGAGGTAGTTTGTACCCTCGCTAAACGGTGCATTGCTAGTGAAGTCAGCGGTTTGTTAATAGCTGTTAAATTCGTACCTAAAAACAGGATATCTAAGTCGTCGGCGCGAATTGTTTGGACTTGCGATGCAAAGTCTTTGGGGAGTGCAACCAGTTTGTCGGCCCGACTTTGACAGTATTGTTCTAATTGGTGGCCGCTGGTGTTGAGCGCGTACAGGTAAATCTCGAACTGGTCGCGGTTTAAATGCTCGAAAACCGGGATTGTAGCGAAGGTTTCGGTTTGCGGCGCGAAATGGTCGTTGATGATGCCGAGGCGGATTTTTGTCCGATTTGGCGATCGCGCCGGGAAGATACAATCAATTGAACAGCCGCGATTTTTGAGTGCAAACTCAATAATTTCCGCCCGTTTGGTGTAAATATCGCGCAGGTTTGCCGTGGTAAAGTACAGCGGGATAAAGTTTGCAACTTGCGAGAAAAATAAAGCTATATTTTGCCAAAGCTGGGAATCGGGATTTTTGAAGATATTGCTGTGGACGTAATCCACCCAGCCTTGGATGAATTGATAGTAACTGTCTGCTTCTCCTCTGGTTTGGAATAGGTTGGGACAAGTAAACATGAATTTGAGATATTCGTTGGCGAACCAATTAGGCAGTGTAGCGCGATCGTACTTGACCGGCAATTGGTGGGCGCGACGGTACAGCATGGCTGCGAGCAGGTAATTGATGGCTTTTGGCTCGTTAAATCCTTTCGCCACATTGGCGGCTAATTCGCTCGCAAAACTCTCTTCTGTATCGGTTAGCGCTTCATCTCTAATCTCGCTAGCCAGCAGCGCTTGGTGGTGTTTGCCTGGATCGCCTGCAAAGGCACTTGCAACTTGTTCGACTGGTACATTCAGCCAGATAGCAGCAATTTGTTTTCTAGCTTGGCGGGCATTTGCTAGTGCGGATAAATCGGTCGGATTTTTCTGGTATTGCTCGATAATGCTTGACAATAAGATTGGAGCTTCCGGCGATTTTGCCGGGATTTGCTGTCCGCTGCCGCAGGCTTGCATCAACGCTGAACTAACTGTTGTTGCCATTTTTGACCAAGAAAATTTGCGGGATTGCCCAAGTCCGGCAGCAATTAACGACCTACGAATATCCGGTTTTTGCACGTCTAGCAGGGCATTTCCCAGTGCATTAACATCATTTTCACCTACATAAAATGCTGCTTCGCCTCCTACTTCTGGAATCGAGCTGTTGGGAGAAGTGACGACGGGACAACCGCAAGTCATTGCTTCCAATATTGGCAGCCCGAAACCTTCATACTTGGACGGAAATATGAGGGCGATCGCACCCGAGTAAGCCGCTCTTAATTCATCGTCGCCCAAATACAGCAGGTGGACGTTTAAACCAGCAGTGTACGGTTGTAATGTAGGCTCTAGCGAAGGTTGACCGCTAGTACAAACAACATCAAATCCCGACTTGCTGCTGAGTCTCGATAAAGCTTGAAAAAAAGTAATTGTATTTTTATAACCGTTGAACCCCAATCTTTCTCCAACTATTAAAAAGTAGGGTTTATCAATCCGGTGTGCAGTTTTAAATGCTTCTATTTCTGGTATACTAGAAGGATAAAAATGTTTTTGAATGCCGCAGTGAGCGACAGTAATTGATGCGGGAGATATTTCGGGAAAAAACTTTACTAAGTCGCGGGCCGTGTTTTGGGAAATGGCGATGTAGGAAGATGCTTGGCGGATAGCATGATGTTTTTCTCGCCACATGGGATTATTCAGGTCGCCTCCCGTAACTTCGGGTATCATGTCGTAGGCGACAAATGCCGATCGCGTCGAAAAAGGTGTTGTATAGTAGGTAGAAACAAATAAATCTGCATTTTCTCGATCGCAGATTTGCTGCAACATTTGTCTGTCAGCATCAGTTTTGTTGTAATCGTAAACTGGAATCGAGCGATATTGAATGCCGGCAATCTTTGGTGTTGTGCCGGCGCGATCGAGCATTACTATATTCTGAGCAAAACCGTCTTTTACCCATTCTTCCATCAAAGACTGCCAAACGCGAGCAATCCCGCTTTTTTGCTGGCTTTGAAAAAATATGCCGTCAATAACTATTTTCATGATTGGTGAATTTCCTGTAAAATTACGATAAAGCAGTTCGATAAGCAGCGATAGTTTCGTCAGTGCACCTTTGCCAGCTAAAAAGTTTAGCTTGTGCCAAGGATTTTAAACACATACTTTCTCGCAGCGATGATTTGTTGTAGATTTCCAGCATACTATGGCAAAGCGCGTCGGTATCTTTTGGATCTACCATAATTCCCGCTTCTCCAACTACTTCGGGAAGCGAAGAGGTATTTGAGGTAATCACCGGTACTCCACACTGCATCGCTTCCAGAGGCGGCAAACCAAAACCTTCATAAAACGACGGATAGACAAATGCTAAAGCACTGCTGTAAAGCGCTGCCAAATCAGATTCTGGGACGTATCCTGTAAAAAATATCCGCTCTTTTAGAAAGTTTTGCTTAGAAACTTCTTCCATAATTTTATCGTATTTCCATCCCGGAGTACCCACTAACACCAGATACAAATCTTTAATCTTTTGTTCCTCAATTAGTTTAGCAAAACTGCGAATTGCACCGTCGAGATTTTTCCGAGGTTCCAATGTACCCAAACTCAAAATATAAGGAGCATCTGGAATGCCGTATTTGCTCCGAGTCGAAGCAAGTTTTTCCGCATCGCGGCAGGGGTAAAATACCGTCGGTTCCGCAGCCAGATGCGTGACGAAAACTCTCGACTCGTCCATGTTTAGATAATTGCAAAGGTCGTTTTTTGTTGAATGCGATATGCAAATCACCCAGTCTTTCTGAGAAATGCTTGCTAAAGTTTTTTTGTAAAGTAAAGGGATTTGTTCGCTCAGCAGAAACTGGGGATATAAAACCGGGATTAAGTCATAAATAGTGAGAAATGCTTGCGGTTTCTTTCCTCTCTTAACAGATGCAGGTATTTCATCGTAGGGAGAGTGAAAAATATCTACTTCATCTAAACTGCGAGAGTCAAGAGTATTAGAGTAAGCCCCAATCATTTTACTCGTGTTTTCTAGATGATTTTTCACTTCCTCCAAAAATAACTTATCCTCCCCTGGATTGCTAGCCGCATTATTTTTTATTTGACACCCAACCAGATTGTAAGTATCGAGTAGCTTTTTGTAAAAAATTCTGGGAAAAGTTGAGTGCAGCAGGGGAACTTTTGCTAACTTAGGATTAGATTCTAGATAATCGAGGCTAGCATCGAGCAACTGAAAATACTGATTTACGCTAAACAGTAAATCGCATTCTTTCGAGCTGGTTAATCCTTCAGCAATACTTTCAACTACTCTAAAAATTCCCGTGCGAGCGCGCAAATGCAAATGTCCTTGTCCCAGGACTGAAATATCGTAGATAACTTTTATTGGCTCTAGGCTTGATGGTTGCATATATGGTTCTGATCGATTAATATTTTAGCTAGATAAAGCAATTTTGTAGGCAGCAATTGTCTCCTGAATACACCTGTCCCAACTAAATTTTTGAGCTTGTTTCAGCGACTTTAATGACATCTCATTTCGCAAAGATGCACTGTTATAAATTTTGAGCATATTGTGGCAAAGGCTGTCAGCATCTTGAGGATGGATCGTAATTCCTGCATCACCAACTACTTCGGGAAGAGATGAGGTATTTGAAGTAATGACTGGAACGCCACACTGCATTGCTTCTAAAGGTGGAAGACCAAAACCTTCATAGAGCGATGGATAAACAAATGCTAGCGCACCGCTGTACAGTGCCGCTAAATCTTCATCAGCTACATAACCAGTCATAATCACCCGGTCTTTTGATAAACTGCTCTGGGATATTTCTGCCAATATTTGTTCGTAATCCCAGCCGAGAGCACCAACTAATACGAGGTACAAATCTTTAATACCTTGCTGGTGGACTACTTTTGCAAAACAACGGATGGCGTGTTGGATGTTTTTTCGAGGTTCTATCGTACTTACACCCAAGATGTATTGTGCATCAGGTATGGAGTATTTCTTTCGGATTGCTGCAATTTTGTTGGTGTCATAGCAGGGATAGAATATATCTGGATTAGCTGCTAGGTAGGAAACGGAAACTTTTGCTGGGTCAAGATTTTTGACATGATTGAGTAGGTCGTTTCTAGTAGCTTGAGAGATGCAGATTACGGAATCTTCAGGAGTTAAGCTTTGTAATGTCATTACCATTCTCTGATAATCGCCGTCGTTTTTGCCGACAAATAAATCCGACAAGACAATGGGAATCAAATCGTAAATTGTGGTAACTTTTTTCAGGTTTTTAATTTGCCTTACTTGGTCTGGAATGTGATAAAATGTTGAGTGAAAAATATCTGTTTCGCTCAAAATATTGGGATCGATCGAGTTATGATTAGCGGTGAGATTCATCGCCTGAACCAGAGGATTTTTTAAACTTTCTATCAAAGACAGAGCCTCTGATTCGCTGCCATTATTTATCAAAACTTTACTCTGATTTTCCAGCATTATGTAAAGTTCAATTAGCTTGGTGCGCAATTGATAAATAAAGCTGGGATGTACAAAGGGTATGTCTTTAAAAATTGGCTGCGATTCCAAGTAATCCAGGGTATTGTGGACGGCTCCTATAGAATGAGTGGCACAAAAAGATAGCTCTAATTCTGTTGAGGTAAGTAGACCTAATGCGATATTCTCGATAACTCTGGCAACACCAGTTCGAGAACGAGTTACGTGATGGCCGTATCCGAGTACAGAAATGTCGTAAAGAATCTTGAGCGGTTTTTCTATTTTTTGGCTGCCAACTGCTGAGAATTTGAAAGTTTCTGATTTTTTATGAAAATCTTTGTGGATAATCAGAAGCAGAGATGTGGCAACATAACCTCCCATTTCTAATTTTAGATGCGGCTCAGTATAAGGTGGCTTTGCTATTTTTAAGTCAGGCTCTTGATTGCCCATGTCATAGTTTACAGGCTCTACCCAATGTCCTTGCTTCTCTAATTCTTCAATTAGTCGATCGATATCTTGACGCCTGTAAAATACTAAATGGGGTAAATCTAGCGTACCTGTATTCGACGTACAATTATATTCTGTTGTGTGAAGCGCAATTCCGCCACTCTTTAAACAAGCCAAAGATTTTTGCACAAATTGCAGCCCTTTTTCGATCGAACCTATGTGTTCAAAAGCACAAGACGACCAAATAAAGTCAAACTGTCCTAGCTTCAAATCTTCAGGAATGTAGTTCATATCTACTTCCCGAAATTCAACTAATCTGTCAAATTGTTCTGGCGGACAAATGCCTTTGACATTGAGAGCTTGTTTCCCTGTACAAAGTTGGTCTGTCTCGCCCCATTGTTTGGCGCTCAGGGAATCAATACTTTGATCGGTTGCTGTGATTTCACAGCCCAAAGCAGCAAACAAAGACGGTAACGGTTCATTTCCAACAGCAAATCCTAAACCTTTTTTGCCCTTACCCAGAAAGTTTCTTTCTTGCAAAGCTTGGACAATGGCCACGAATTCCCACTGTTTGCGGCGAGGAGTAAAAGGCTCCCTCATTTGGGAAATCCAGTGTTGATAGTAATCTGTTTGGAAATCTTTGTATACACAAAGCCTGCTGGTTATCAAAAGTTTTTCGGTTTTTGGGGGAAGGCTTTGTAGAGTAAAATTAGAGATGTTTGAAGGAACTTTGGTGATTTCTAGAACAGCAATTGCATTGGCAAAACCAAAAGGCGAATCATATTCTACGTTGCTAAGTTCTAGGGGATTTGCTTGTACCCAAACAGAACAGTGCGTAGGTCGGTAGTAGGCTTGGACTAACTTTAAAAAACTGGGATTTATAGCTGTTTGCGGAATATTGTATTTTTTAAATAAGAGGTTCAAGTAATCAAGATCGAACTGGATAAACCATCCCCTTTCTAGAAGTTTGCCAAAGGGTACAGTAATCAATGCTTCGCCGCCATCTGCCAGCAAATCGTAGATTTTAGCGATCGCCTTTAAAGGCCCTTCTCGATCGCACTTTTCTAGTTTTTCACCGTAAGTTTCATTTGGTTCAGCTCCTTGTCCTATATGTTCTACTGTAGAGATGGAAATTATAGCACTATATTTCTCAGATGGTGCAATATCCATTAAATCTACATTGTCTACTCCATCAGCTATTTCGTATTTGTCTATAATTCTTCTAGCTTGAATTTCGGCCAGATCTCGATCGATAAGTTCTTCATAATGTTTCAGCACGTTGCCCACTTCCAGCAGCCTGCTTTTATCCTTTAATCTGGCCAGAAAATTGCAGGCTATGGGGATTTCTACTGCTCTCTCAGAACTCGGAAAATTATTGTGTTTGAGTCGATTGTACTGTAGGCGCTGACCGTTGAAAATAAAAGTATCTTGCAAGTCTGACATTGACAATTTCCAGTAAAATAATAAAGGTATATTAATAGAAAAATGCGTTCGGCGATTGAGTTTATTTCACCCAATAAATACTTTGACCGACTAGACGCTTTTACCGATTGGCTTGTTCCCTATGGGGAAAGGTGCTAAGCTCAATCTATCGCTACAGAGCAGACACTTGCCATCGATCTTGTTTCAATTTTTTTTTCGGGCGATCGCTCCTATAAAGATTCACCCTTCTAAGATAAGTGGCATCATCCGGCAAAGCAGTGACGCTCAGCTCGCACTCGCACAACATTTTCAGCATCCTTGACAAACTAACTTTTTAGGTGTAACCAACTAAGATTTTAGAGGTCGATCGACAGTTCGATCGCATCGATCGCAGATTAAATCTAGCCTACAAGCGCACTATTGGGAAGCCGCGGTGCGATCGTCCGTGACTGTTTGGGAATTCTCCAAATGCCCTCAGCCTTCAGCCGAAGCCCAGCCCAGCCCTCAGCCCTCTCTCCTATATAACTAAACTCCTTCTTCTTTCACAAGATACTTGCCGGCCGCAAACAAGTTACAATTACGTTAAGATTGATGAACATAAATAAAAAATCCCAGATCGCAGGGACTAAAAATTAGGAGGATCGACCTCGGTGAATAAACGCTGGAGAAACGCTGGCCTGTACGCACTGCTGGCTATTGTAGTCATTGCCTTAGCAACGGCATTTTTTGACAAACAGCCCCCAAGTAGGGAAGTTTGGAAGTACAGTCAATTCATTCAGGAAGTCGAAGGCAAGAGAGTAGACAAAATAAATATCAGTTCTGACCGCAGCAAAGCTCTGGTTACAGCTCAGGACGGCAACAAGGTAATCGTTAACCTGCCGAACGACCCCGAACTGATCAACATCCTGACCAAAAACAACGTAGACATTTCCGTTCTGCCCCAAAGCGACGAAGGCTTTTGGGTAAAAGCCCTCAGCAGCCTGTTCTTCCCGATCCTGCTCTTGGTGGGACTGTTTTTCCTGGTGCGGCGCGCCCAAAACGGGCCCGGCAACCAAGCCATGAACTTCGGCAAATCCAAAGCTAGGGTCCAAATGGAGCCACAAACTCAGGTGACTTTCGGCGACGTGGCCGGCATCGAACAAGCCAAGCTAGAGCTCGCAGAAGTCGTGGACTTCCTGAAAAATGCAGACCGCTTCACCGCAGTCGGAGCAAAAATCCCCAAAGGCGTGCTGCTGGTCGGCCCTCCCGGAACAGGCAAAACCTTGCTCGCAAAAGCAGTTGCTGGAGAAGCAGGCGTTCCCTTCTTCTCGATTTCCGGTTCAGAATTTGTGGAAATGTTCGTGGGTGTCGGTGCTTCCCGCGTCCGAGACTTGTTTGAACAAGCTAAAACGAACGCTCCTTGTATCGTATTTATCGATGAAATTGACGCCGTAGGCCGCCAGCGGGGAGCTGGTTTGGGCGGCGGTAACGACGAACGGGAACAAACCCTGAACCAGTTGCTGACCGAAATGGACGGCTTTGAGGGCAATACTGGCATCATTCTGATTGCTGCCACAAACCGCCCCGACGTGCTAGATGCCGCGCTGCTGCGTCCGGGTCGCTTCGATCGCCAAGTTGTAGTCGATCGCCCCGACTTCTCAGGCCGCCTAGAAATTCTCAACGTTCACGCCCGCGGCAAAACTTTGTCGAAAGATGTGGACTTGGAGAAAATCGCCCGCCGCACTCCCGGTTTCACCGGTGCCGATTTGGCGAACTTGCTGAACGAAGCAGCAATTTTGGCAGCCCGCCGCAACTTGACCGAAGTCTCGATGGATGAAGTCAACGACGCGATCGACCGCGTGCTCGCCGGCCCAGAAAAGAAAGACCGCGTGATGAGCGAAAAGCGCAAAACTTTGGTAGCTTACCACGAAGCCGGTCACGCTTTAGTCGGTGCCTTGATGCCCGACTACGACCCGGTGCAGAAAATTAGCATTATCCCCCGCGGCCGCGCTGGCGGTTTGACTTGGTTCACACCGAGCGAAGATCGGATGGATTCTGGCTTGTATTCTCGCTCTTACTTGCAAAATCAAATGGCGGTAGCTTTGGGCGGCCGCATTGCTGAAGAGATTGTCTTCGGCGAGGAAGAAGTGACAACCGGTGCCTCGAACGACTTGCAGCAAGTGGCAAGAGTAGCGCGGCAAATGGTGACTCGCTTCGGAATGAGCGATCGGCTAGGCCCTGTAGCTCTCGGTCGCCAGCAAGGGAATATGTTCATGGGTCGCGATATCATGGCCGAACGCGATTTCTCCGAAGAAACCGCAGCGACGATCGATGATGAAGTGCGTTTGTTGGTAGAGCAAGCTTACCGCCGCGCTAAAGATGTACTCGTCGGCAACCGCCACGTCCTTAATGCTTTGGCAGATATGCTAGTTGAAAAGGAAACTGTGGATTCGGACGAATTGCAAAATTTGTTGGCTAATAGCGATGTGAAAATGGCAACTATTGCCTAATTGATTTTGGATTTTGGATTGAATCTAAAGTTTAAAATCGGTAATTGGGGTGATTCTGGGATTGTCTGGAATCGCCCCGATTTTTATTTGGGATTGGGGGCTGGTGATAAGTAGAAGGAAGAAGGAAGAAGGAAAAAGGAAGAAGGAAGAATACCGCTCCAGTAAGCTTTTGGGGGATTTGGATGTTACGTTTAATTAAGTGGACTTACTTATAATATCAGATCGTTTCCGATTGATTGCCATAATAAAAAACGGTTGTTAGTGCGGAATTTAGTCCGCTCCGACCGGCGGACTAAACTCCGCACTACCAACCATTCTTAGTGGGGATTTAATATAGTTTAACTGGAAAATTCACCAGTTTTTCAATGCACAATCTGCCGGTAACGAGCTTCGATCGCGGAGTATATGCCATAAGCAATCAAACCTAAAGCGACAATTCCCAACAGCCAAGAACCAAAAGGTTGTTGTGCCAAGATTGCTAGCGCTTCACCAAATCCTTTAGCTTGACTGGCATCCGATAGTTTGGCAGCTTGAATTAAGAAAATACCGATAATCACGAAAACAATACTGCGGGCAGCAATACCACATCGACCCAACCGCACTGCCCAAGTTTGCTCTGCCTGACTCATTTGACTGAGTTTTAAATGGCGGCGGAACTTAGCTTTATAAGATTGGTAGAGATTATAAAAACCGACACCAATAACAATTACCCCTGCCAATCCTACCAACCACCGTCCAAAAGGTTGTGCTAAAAATTGGGCAGTCCAATCTTCAGTTGCATTGCCGCTGTTACCACCAGAACCGATAATTAATTTGACAGCCGTCAGCGCCAAACCTGAATAAGCTAACGCACTAAAACCATAGCCAACGCGCTGGGCAATTCGCTTGGCATCCATTTTTTCACCAGCGTGTTCCGGGTCGAGAATCGTTTGAGCAATTTGCAAAATAACGTACCCAATAATGCCAATTGTCACAAGAAACAGCAGGAATTTTCCGAAGGGTTGGGTGACAATTGTGCTTAAGGCACCGCTGCTATCTGTGGTTCTACCGCCAGTCCCAAAAGCTGCTTGGGCGGCTAGAAAACCGATAATAAAGTAAACCAAGCCTTTGGCGGCATATCCCAGTCTTGCCAGTCGCTCGAACCAAGAGTCAGAGGTTGCGCGTCGGACTGATTGTTTAATGTTATCAGTTGGTGAGTTGCGATCGGTCATATTTTTCTACAATAATTTAGAGTGAGTTGGGTATTGTAAGTGCATCATACTAAATCCGTTGCGATCGCGTAGCGTGCCTGAGGCATATCGCTCACCTATTTTTGGTTATAGGACAAGCAAGATCGGGTTTTTTTGGGCGGATGTTGGTATAAATAGTTCTCCTATTATTAATTTCTGAAGTTCAGCAATTTGTGGCATCCCTCCAGGTAGGTAAATTAGTCAAAGCGATCGCAGTCGAATAGTATCTCTAGAGGATTACGGCAGGATGCAACTTGCTCGAATTCTTGTTAGTTATGATATGGCTTTCTGTTAAGCGCGATCGATCTTGCTAAAACCGCCGTCGCTCCTGTCACGGCAATAAGCTCGATACACTAAGGTTGGTGAATTTTTGTACCTCCTAGCTAAAGGAATATTTGCAACTCGATTTCTAGCTCTCTGCGAAATTTTCCGCTGACCCAAAGTAATTAGATCCGGGGCCCCGGATTCATCCGTGGGGTCGATTCTAAAATCTAAAATCTAAAATCTAAAATCTAAAATCGATTGACAGGGAGCAAGTTGTTTATTTAACCGATCGGGATCTACTACAAAAGAGCCGCACCCTACCATCTAAAAGCGGATTTGGTAATCTGTACTAAAATTATATGTAAATTAGAATAATACGAGTTCTCTATTTTGGCTTCCCATCTCAAATCTAAAATTTCAAAGGGTATGAATCATCAATCTTGGTTGAAACAGCTAAAAAAACATCGAGCGATCGCCGTTATCCGTTCCTCCGAAAAGGAAATTGCTTGGCAGATGGCATCAGCGGTAGCAGCAGGAGGAATCCAGTTTATTGAAATTACTTGGAACACCCACAAAGCCGCTGAATTAATTGCCCAACTCCGCTCTGAATTCCCTAGTTTTAGTATTGGCACTGGCACCTTATTAAACTTAGAACAGTTGCAGCAAGCAATAGACTGCGGCGCTCAATTTGTGTTTACTCCTCACACCGATTTAACTATGATTAAAACAGCAGTTGACGCCGGAGTGCCGATCGTCCCCGGTGCTTTTTCTCCTACGGAAATTGTGACCGCGTGGCAAGCAGGCGCTACCTGCGTTAAAGTGTTTCCGATATCGGCTTTGGGAGGCGCTGCCTACCTGAAAAGCCTGCAAGGCCCCTTGGGACACATTCCTTTAATTCCCACTGGCGGGGTGACGCTGGAAAATGCCAAAGTATTTATTGACGCCGGGGCGATCGCCGTTGGTTTAGCCGGAGACTTATTTCCTAAACACTTAGTGGAAAATGGAGATTGGCGGGCGATCGTCCAAATTGCCCGGAATCTCACCCAAAACTTAACAACTTGTTAAGCCCTCTTTCCAATCTCGAATCTAAAATCTAAGATCTAAAATAGTACAACTCAATCTAAAATCTAAAATCTAAAATAGTACGAGGTGTGAGGAATGAACAGCATTATCAACTCAATTTACTTCCGCCGCGCTGGAACTTTCTGTGCCGGCTGCGCCCTCACTTTGGCTGCATTCTGCGGCGGTTCAATTCCTGCAATTGCCGGCGAACAGCACAACATAATTGCCAATAAAATTATGCAGTTGCAGCAATCCAGCGAACGCTGGATTGAAATAGATTTGTCAAGACAAAGGTTAATAGCTTGGGAAGGAAATACACCCGTTTACGCGGTGATTATTTCCAGCGGCAAATCATCTACTCCCACCCGTACGGGAACCTTTGCGGTTGAAACCAAATACCGCGTTGCTAGGATGACTGGGCCGGACTACGACGTGCCCGACGTTCCCTATACAATGTATTACGACGGAGGCATGGCAATTCACGGCGCTTACTGGCACAATTTGTTTGGCAATCCCGTTACTCACGGCTGCACGAATGTAGCTGTCAATCACGCTAAATGGCTATTTGAATGGGCCTCGGTGGGAACACCCGTTGTAGTGCACAAATCTCAGGTTTAGGGAATTGGGAATTGGGCATCGGGCATCGGGCATTGTCAAACACTATTCAATCTGTTACAGCCCCGACTTCTTAAAGAAGTCGGGGTTCTGAGTATTATGTTTTTTTAGGTGTGCTTACTTAACTGCTGCTTTTAACCACAATCCCAATTGTATAAAACTTTACTAAAATCTAATTGTCTGAGTGCTGATTCATTAATAAAAAAGTTACCTATACCCATATCTCCCCACTTGATATATATTGTATCATTGCGCTCGGTATCCATTTGGAATAGAAGAATCTCTGACTTATGTTCCCGATCGTATTTACTGCTATATTCTCTAACATCATTTTGTACAAAATCAGGATAACCACCTATTTTATGACCCCAAAAAGACGATATTTTTAGGTATTCATCTTCTATTTCATGATTCATAAATAACTCATCAATTTCCGAGCCTAAAATTTCGGTACATTGGTAATCACTGGTACTAATCGGCGCATATTTTTTAGTAAATTGTAAGCTGCAACAGCCTGAGATAGGAAAAAGTTCGGGTTCCGGCAAAAAATCATAATTGGTAATCAAGTTTTCAACTTTGAAGTCTGGCTGAGGAAAATACATTATTTTGAATCTGTCTTCGACTGTGGAATTATCTACATCGGCGGAATTGCCGAATTCTAAACCATATGGTTCATCGTCGGCTATATAAAACTGCAAAATCCCCTGCTCGGGAAAACTATCTAAAGGCGGTACTTCAGAAAAGTTGATTTGTGCTAGAAAGAATAAATATTTACCGTCAGCAGTTTTTGGATACTCAAAGCCTTTAGGTAAATAGGGCAATCCCCCAAATTTACTTTGCCACCAATTAACGGAGTCATTATTCTGGATTTTAATTTCAATGTAAGGTTTAATGGTAGCTTCGATTCGGTCGCGATACTTTTCTAGTTCTGGAGAGAGTGGAAATTCTAGTTTATAGTTCATCTGCTTTTAACAATCAATTTGTTTTGAATGCAATCAGTAGGGTGCGCCGAAGCGCACGTTACCTGTAAAGCCTATTCCTAACTTAGCTGCACCACTGGTTTATCCTCTAACAAAGTTTCATTTGTCAGCAAATCTTCCACGCTAATGCGCAAAAAGCGCTGTTCGTCAACGCGGAACAAAACTTTTATGCGATCGCTCCCGGGATACCCTGGCGGCGTCAATTGAGCGATGCTGCGTGCTCCGTCTTTGTCATTTAGCGGCTGTACCGATCTTTGACCCGCGAGTTGGCGAGTAATTAGCCTGTCGCCATCAAAATATATCTCCGTGCCGCCAGTTTCCGCTCCCAATTCGCCGACAATTAATTCTATACTTCGTTGATTTTCTAAAGAAGCTCCCAAGACTAATTCTACCGGTTCGCTCATCGGATAAGACTGGCCGGATTTAATTAAACTGTGCCAACTGTGGCAATTTTCGCGGCGGTTCCAGTAGCGAATGCCGTAACTGTGATAGAGAAAATCTTTGATTTCTATGCCTTGACTCAGTTGCAGAGCACCTTGGGCGATCGCCTCAAAGGGTTTGTCGCAGCGAATTTTTGCAGGCTCGAAATATTGCTGCACCCAACGCTGCACAGCGGGAATTTGTACAGTACCGCCAACTAGCAAAACTGCATCGATGTCGCCAACTTCTAAGCCTTGGCGCCGCGCTTGCTGCAATACTTGATTCATGCACTCGTCGAGGTTGTCAAAAAACTGATGTTCGGCGAGGATAGATTCAAAGCGAGAGCGATCTAATTCTAATTCGTAACTCTCAAAATTTTCGTCATCAAAATAAACCTCAACTGCCTGATTTACCAAAGACAACTGAATCTTTAACCGTTCTGCTAATCTGGTTGTTATCGGAGATTTGGCCAGCCCTTTTGTTTTGAAAAAATAGTCAACCAACCAATTATCAATATCAGAACCGCCTAAATTTTGTCCGGCTTTAGCCAAAACCCGGGCAACTTTTGCCTTTTGCGCTGAAGATTCAGCTAATAACTTTTCGCCCCACTTGAGAATAAAACCGAGGGGCTTTTTGTTGGAGGAAGCGTCCAAACGCACTACAGAAAGATCGAGAGTTCCGCCGCCGAAATCAATGACTAACAGAATTTCGCGATCGGCTAAACCATAACCCAAAGCAGCCGCCGTAGGTTCGTCCAATATCCGCACCTGTTCTACTTGCAGAGATTCAGACACTTTGCCCAACCAATGGCGGTAAGCTTCAAAACTATCTACTGGCACAGTAAAAATCAAAGAATCTACGGGCAAGGGCAGTTCGCGAATTGAGTTCACAATTTGGCTCAAATACCACTCACCTACTCGTTCAAAAGTAATAAGTTGCCCGTCAAGTTCCGGCACAAAACCCTGAACTGAAGTGCCAATTCCCCGCTTAAAATTGCGGAAAAACCGAGAATCTCCACTCAAATCAAGGCCTCTGTCGCGGACTTGCTGACCGAGTATTACTTTATTTGCCGCAGCGTCCTCAACGTAGAGTAAACTGGGAATTAGGGGCGGGTTTTGAGCCGAGATTGCCGACAATCCCGGTAATTTCAAAGTTTCGGGCTGCTGGAGGGCTTGATTCCAGCGAGCGACGACGGTGTTGCTAGTTCCAAAATCAATTGCGATCGTCATTCAGCCACAATACACAGCTACTAGGGATTAGATTATATTATGGTATTTGGAGCCGCAAATACCAACATAATATCAAATTGTGCTTGAATAAAGACTTTGTTGCAACCAAAACTGCTTTAGCAGCGGAGTCTTCCATTTTGTGCAACTGCATATTTTTCGTTGCAACAACAAATAAGCGCCACTTTTATAAGCGGCACAAAACTCATAGCATTTTAGATTTGAGATTAAAGACTTGGGAATGACTTACTGGATAATGGTTGGGATCGCGGGCCTACAGTTGCAGTGTTTGTGGAAAGTGGTATCACCTGTCCGCCGCCAAGCTTTTACCTTTGATCTCAATCCAATTTTCAAATAAAGGGTGAAAAATGCTGCACATGGGCGATCGCAAAACAGCACTATTGGCTCTAACACTGCTTGTCCCTGCTGCTAGTATTGGTATCATAGCAGGCTTGTATATTGCCCCGGGAAGCTGGGGACAAACACTGTCAGTATTGTGTCAAGTTTGGTTGCTGGTTTTTCCGATCGCGTGGTCTGTTTTGGTCGATCGCAAAAAACTGCGTTTATCCCTGCCCAAGCCCCAAGAGTTGCTGGCTGGATCTATGTGGGGAATATTCATGTTTGCGATGATTGTAGGTATCTATCGGCTTTTCGGCCAGCACTGGATCGATCCTGTAGTTGCCAAAGAAAAATCGCACCAATTAGGTATTACCAGCGCTAATATTTACTTGATTGTTGAAGCATATTTTGTGCTGGTTAACTCGCTGATTGAAGAATTTACTTGGCGGTGGTTTGTCTGCAACAAGTGCCAGATTCTCATACCGGGAAAAAAAGCAATATTTCTGAGTTCGCTATTTTTCACCCTCCACCACATTTTTGTAATAGCAGCTTACAGCGACTGGCAGGCTGTGATCTTAGGCTCCTTAGCTGTCTTCGCCGCCGGGATAATTTGGTCTCAGTCTTATCTGAGTTACCGTTCACTTTGGTCTAGTTATATCAGCCACGCGATCGCAGATTTTGCGCTGGCAATGATTGGTTGGCAAATACTCTTTAACTAGCTGCTTTTTTAGCGACTATCGCTGGTAATTCTACAGTAAAAATTGACCCTTTTCCCAACTCGCTCTCCAGACTAATATCTCCACCCATCATCTGACAGAATTTCTTGGCGATTGCCAGTCCCAAACCCGTACCACCGTACCTGCGAGTAGTAGACTCATCCGCTTGCGTAAAAGCTTGGAATACTCTCTCAATTTGAGCTGCGTTCATTCCAATTCCAGTATCGCTGACTTTGAAACTAATCCATTCTTCACCAGCCGGAATATCCGATTCTGGTTCTTTCTCGCTTCTGTCTCCTTCTCGCTTCGCTTCTAAGCCTAAAACATCCGATTCTACTTCCTCTCCTCCCAGAAGACTAAATTTTTCTTCCGACTTCCATTGGGCTTCTTCCTTCTTCCCTCTTCCCTCTTCCCTCTCCCTTCTAAAGCGTCTTACTTCTAAAGTAATTTCACCAGCTTCGGTAAATTTGCTGGCATTGCTCAGCAGGTTTAACAAACACTGATAAATCTTAGTAACATCAGTATAAACCGTGCCGAGATCGGGCGGACACTTTACTACGAAAGCATTGCGATTTTTGTCAGCCAAAGGTTTAATAGTAGTAGCGACATCCTGAATGATTGTCGAAAGTTCGCAGGTTTCTAAGTATAATTCTATGCGACCAGCTTCAATTTTAGAAATATCCAAAATATCATTAATGAGAGATAGTAAATGTCTGCTTGCATTATTAATATTTTGCAAATCAGGGACTAATTCTTCACAATTGAGGTCGAAGGATTCTTCTTGTAACATTTCGCTGTAGCCGATAATCGCATTCAGAGGCGTGCGGAGTTCGTGGCTCATATTTGCCATAAATAAGCTTTTTGCTTTGCTAGCTGTTTCAGCTTCGGTGCGAGCTTTGTCTGCTTCCTGATTTTTGGTTTCCAAGCTAGCAAATAACTTTTGCAACTGCACAGCCATGCGATTGAAAGCTTTGGCTAAAGTTCCCAATTCATCTTGGCGATCGATATTTACTCTCTGATTCCAGTCACCCCTAGAAAGCTGTGCTGCTGCAACTGTCAAGTCCCCGATCGGCCGAACCAAACGGCTGGTTAATATCCACGTCAAACCGCCAACTCCCAAGACTGCAATGGCGGCAATAGTAATTGCCAACTGCCAAAATAACTGTTCTTTTTCTAAAACCTCGGCTTCTTCCTGCAAGATAATTACGCCCCAGCCACTTTCTAATTGGTTCAGACATGAAAGCCATTTCACTCCCCGATCGTCGGCGAAGTAAAATGCACCACTTTTGCCTGCTAGTAGAGTTTTGACTGGCGGATAGTTGCTGAGGTTTATTAGTTGCTTTTGAGCAAGTAAGTTCGGGTCGGGGTGAGCGATTAATTGACCTTTTTTGTCTACCAAAAAAGCGAAGCCTGTTTTGCCGATTCGGACTGTTCCGATCGAGCTAGCGATGTCGCTTAATAGTATACCTATAACAGCTACTCCTTGAATTTTTCCCAGTTGGTCGGCAGATTTATCGATTGAATTTAATTGGTGTGTTTGAAAAAATTTTTGTTGAAAATTAGTTGCTAGTTCGAGAAGCTGCTTGGTTGTAAAATCGACGCGGCTACCTGCCGGCAAGCCTGAATATTTTTTTTTAAATTGAGCAACTGCCTGGGCGGTGCTGTTGCCGTAAATTCCCGTAATTTCGTTTTTGTAATAGCCGAGTTGTTTGAGTTGCTGCTGCAATTCGCTGACTGAATTTCCTCGATCGCCCAAACTTAAACTCGCAAATTCCCGAATGGGTGTTGAGAAAATAACTGCTGGTTTTCCCGTTAAGCGAGATATCAAAGCTTCGTAAGTAATTTCAGTCCCAGCAACTGCACTTTTAAACCAATACCGATCGCTGCGTTTGATGCGATCGGGTGGCGTGCCGCTGCCGCGGGCAACAACGTACCCTTCTAAATTGTAAGCTTCGGCAAGGTATATGTGGCTATAGCTGCGGTTGATGCCAACTAGCAGCGGCAACAGTTTGCTGGCATTCATGCTGACTGTACTCGGATCTTGACTCATGCTGCGCAACAATCGAACGTTCATTTGTTCCCACCGGGAGATGCTTTCCGTTAAGACATCTGCTTTCAATTCGAGGTTTTGTTTTGCTTGCGATCGAATAATGTTAGCTGCGTGAAAACTGGCAAACCATATTGCTGCAAGCATCGGCGGCACAACCCCCAAGAGCACACCGATTGTCATCCGGAATCGCAAACTTAGGAATAATGATTCTTTCATAACATCAAATTTTTTTAAGCGAGGTCATTTGATACATACCGCGAAGCTGCAGCTGCAGTTTAGGAGTCAACGTTGGCACGATCTAGGCCGATCGATCCAGAGCATTCCTTTTATCTTTACATGGTCATTGAATAATTTGCTGAACTTTTTTACGGTAATTACTTAGACAGGGCTTGCGCAGGCACGCTACATAATATACTCCGCCCAGAAGTGGCAGTCGCTTTTGGGAACTTTTTCAGGCGATCGCCTTTTATTAACAAATTTAAAACTCAGCCAGCTAATTAAATTTATCTCGGTGAAATTCTTTGTTGTGTAGCACGATTGGGAAACCTATTTTTTCAAACAGTGGACGCATCAACCGGGTTTTTTGACGAACATACGATCGGTGAGGGGAAGAGATATCGGTTGAAAAATTGGGTTTTTTCGCTCCTTCGCGCGTCCAGGACGGTTACTCGCTCGCGCTTCAGCAGGTATTTGAGAAAACCACTATGTCTGAATCCTGACAGAATACGATATTGTGTCCAGCAATACCGACAGCACCGTTACCAAAAAACCACAATCGCCGATCGGTGTTTAGATCTGTTGGAGCGATCGGGAAATCAACATTCTCAAAATAAGAATTTCATCTTTAATGCTGTATAAAATTTTGCTAACGGCGCTCATCCATCTACTCTAGATTGTTACAAATGCTACTTTTTGTCCCGCATTAAAGGTTGGGTGCTTTTCGGTTTCCCGTACCTCCCTTTCTGTAGCACAAGCAAGTTCTATTCTGTTAAAAAGGAAGTGTTGTTTAGCTTGGTGTTTGTCGCGAAAAAAAGAGGCTGTTTGATAATGATGAATCACTCTTTAGGAGGAACTTTTGCCCACCTAAACATTATCCCTAGAGGACTGTTTCGCGAGCGCATCAGTTGTTATTATCCATTCAATGACAGCGAACTTGTGGCATATCAATACTGGCGTGTTGCCAACAGTCGCAAGGTTGGATTCTATGTACACACCAGGAAAGCGGTAATTAATATTCACCCGCCCCTCTTTCCTTTCGATCTCTAACATCAGCGCTGGTAGCAGCGCCATAAGGGAATCGGAGTCTTCAGCGGGACTTAAAAATGAAAATCACCTTTGTGCTTCCTACTCTGTCTTGGACTGGTGGAATACGAGTAGTATCTATTTTCGCAGAACGTTTGAGAAAGCGAGGACACTCCGTGTTCGTCATCTCTGTACCCCACGCCCAACCGAGTATGCGCCAGCAAGTCAAGTCGCTGCTGCGGGGACGGGGTTGGATTTCCACACCTGAAAACGAACCCTCATTTTTCGATAACTTAGGTGTAGAACACAAAATTACCGATCGCTACCGGCCGGTAGAGGACAAAGATGTACCTGATGCTGACGTAGTAGTTGCCACATGGTGGGAAACCGCCGAGTGGGTTGCCAAACTCTCTCCCAGCAAAGGAGCAAAAGCTTATTTTATCCAGCACCACGAAGTTTTTGATTATCTACCTCAAGGTAGAGTAGAAGCAACCTGGATGCTGCCAATGCACAAAATTACGATTTCTAAGTGGTTAGTGGACCTAGCTCGGACTAAATACGGCGATCGCACAGTTTCCTTAGCTCCTCCTACCGTGGACACCAAGCAATTTTACGCTTGTCCTCGCAACAAACAATCGGTTCCTACAGTTGGCATACTTTACTCTCCAATCTACTGGAAAGGAACCGACATCGCCCTCAAAGCTTTTGCCTTAGCTGCTGAAAAGATCCCCAACCTGCGTCTGGTTGCCTTCGGTACAGAGGCCCCATCCTCGGAATTGCCCCTACCGGCCAATGCCGAGTATGTAATTCAACCCGACCAAGATAAAATCAAAGACTATTACAGCAAATGCGATGCCTGGCTGCTGGCGAGCCGCTCAGAAGGCTTCGGCTTGCCAATTATCGAAGCGATGGCGTGCCGCACTCCCGTCATCAGTACCCCAGCAGGTGCTGCTCCTGAAATTTTGAGCGGCGGTACTGGCATACTTGTAAGACCAGAAGATCCCGAAGAAATGGCCAAAGCCATAGAGTATATCTGTCAGTTGCCAAATTCCAAGTGGCAAGCCATGTCAGAAGCGGCTTATGCCAAGGTGAACAATTATACTTGGGATGATGCCACAGCTCATTTTGAAGCGGGCTTGAAAGTTGCTATAGACAAATCTAAACAGCGGGACGTTAATATAGTTTCCTCTTCTCCCTACGATGCGCCCCCAGCAGTGGCAAACAACAAAATAGGGGTTGCAGGCTAACTGCAGCCATTTGAAATTCTGCGCTAGCCGCTCGCTCTGGCGCAGGATTCTCAGCAGAAACTCAATATTGTTTGGTGGGGTGCTTCTGCCACAACCAAAATCGCCCGTGTCCTGTTTTCTACCCAGCAGTCTCGACACGAATTCTGACGCCACTGACGAGCGAATACTGGTTATAAAGCGATCGGCCAAAATCTGAACCAGAGTGCAACGGAGTTTTTAAAGCTGGCTTCGTTACAGGTTAAACTTGTCTAGTCCTCAAACATTTCCCGATTTGTAATTGGGAAAAGTCCCTGACGACAGAGTAAGATCTGCTCGACTATCGAGTTACGATCGCCTCCAGCAGAAACCCGCACCCTGCTGAAAAGCCAAAAATAGGCTAGTAAGTGCGAACTTGCTGTTATGGAGGAGTTTTAACCAGTATTAATCTTCAGCATCTATTCATGAAAATTACTTTTGTCCTGCCTACCCTTAGCCTTACAGGTGGCATGAGGGTGTTATCTATTTACACAGAACTTCTCCAAAAGCGAGGACACAAAATATTTATCGTCTCTACCCCCCCGGGGCAACCTACTTTGATCCAACAATTGCGATCGCTCCTCAGAGGTAGGGGTTGGCAGTCAGCTCCCAAGAAACAAGAGTCTCACTTTGACAAGGTGGATGTCGAACGCCGAGTTCTCGAAACCTACCGTCCAATTACCGACATTGACGTACCTGATGCCGATATTATCATGGCTACTTGGTGGGAAACTGCCGAGTGGGTGGCAAAACTCTCTCCGAGGAAAGGAAGGAAAGTATATTTTCTCCAACACTACGAGGCTTTTGACTACATACCAAAAGGTCGAGTAGAGGCAACTTGGCGGTTGCCGATGCACAAAATCGCTGTGGCCCAGTGGCTGGCCGACATAGCTCGGAATGAATACGGCGATTTGTCTGTATCTCTGGTCCCTCCCACCGTTGACACCAAACAGTTTTACGACCCCCAGTCGCGAGGCAAGCAGCCGCGAGGCAAGCAGTCAGTTCCGACCGTTGGGATGTACTATTCTATAACTCCTTGGAAAGGCTGCGATCTTGCCCTGAAAGCTTTCTCTATAGCTGCTGAAAAAATTCCCAACCTTCGTTTAGTTGCCTTTGGTTCGGGGGATACTCCTCCTCCCAATTTGCTGCCTGATGGCACGGAGTATAATAAGGCACCTACTCAGGACCAACTAAAAGAATTTTACAGCAAATGCGATGCTTGGCTCTTTTCCAGCAGCTCCGAAGGCTTCGGCTTGCCAATTTTAGAAGCTATGGCTTGCGGCACTCCAGTCATCGGCACTCCTGCTGGTGCGGCTCCGGAACTACTTGCTGGCGGGGGTGGCATACTTGTCAAGCCAAAAGACCCAGAGGATATGGCAAAAGCGATCGAACACATTTGTCAGTTGTCTGATGCCGAATGGCGGGCCATGTCCAAGACTGCTTTGGAGACGGTGATAAATTATACCTGGGAGGATGCAACTAATCTCTTCGAGGCGGCACTGTACGCTGCTGTGGAATCTCAGACACAATTAACGAACAAGGCGAAGGCGTAAAATAGAGGTTGATTTAAAAGATTGGGGTGGGGCGATCGTTTAAGCGAGAATTTTTATTGGGCAAATTAAGTTGTCTTTCTAAAATTTTACTGCAAAAAAAACTATGGTTGCATTAATCCCACTTGCTATGTTCGGCTTTATTCCAATCGTTTTTTACCTGTTTGTGAGGTATCCGCCTCAACGGGCGGTAATTATCTGTTTTGTTGCAGCGTGGCTGTTTTTGCCGCAAGCTTCTTATCCCATCCCCCTATTGCCGCCCTATACCAAAATCTCGGCAGCTTGCTACGGCATTTTGCTGGGGACTCTTGTCTACGATACTGCGCGCATCACCACTTTTAAGCCCGGTTGGCTGGATGTGCCAATGGTAATTTGCTGTTTGTGCCCAATTGTTTCACAAGTTACTAATGGCGGCAGCCCGATTTCTCCGACTCTCAACCAAATCGTTACTTGGGGTCTGCCTTATTTTTTAGGACGCTTGTATGTAGGTAGTTTAGACGGGCTGCGACAATTGGCGATCGGGATGGTTGCAGGTGGGTTGGCTTACATTCCTTTTACTTTAATTGAAGGTGTTAAGGGCCCAATTCTGCACCAAATGATTTACGGCGTCAACGCCTTTGAGGACTGGGGTCAAGCAAGGCGTTTGGGGGGGTGGAGACCGGTAGTATTTATGCAGCACGGTTTGATGGTGGGCGTGTGGATGATGACAGCCGCCTTAATCGCAGTTTGGCTTTGGCAAACTGGGGCGATCAAAAAGTTTATGGGCCGCAACATCAAGACTTTAGCAATTATATTAACTATCGCTTTTTTGCTGTGCCGTTCTACTGGCGCCTACAGTTTATTTGTAATGGCGTTGCTCGTATTATTCTCGGCAAAGTGGTTTCGCACCTCTTTGCCCCTGCTATTTATAATTGGATATATAGTGTTTTATTTGTACGTAGCTGCATCGGGTCAATTTTCGAGCAAAGACGTGATGGACTTCATCACTCCAATATTTGGCGAAGAACGAGCCGCCTCTCTGAAGTTTAGATTTGACATGGAAGAGATATTGGGGGAAAAAGCGCGGCAAAATTTTCTTTTTGGCTGGGGGGATTCTGGTGGCAACCGCGTGTACGACCAGTCCGGTAAAGATATCTCGGTCACCGACAGCTTATGGATTATTGCATTTGGCGTCAACGGTGCAGTCGGTTTAGTTAGTTTATTTTCTTCATTATTACTTCCTGTTATCGTCTTTTGCGTGTTCAAGTATCCCGCCAGAACCTGGTCTAATCCCAAGGTAGCGCCCGCTGCCGTCCTGGGAGTAGCCTTAACTATGTACGTGTTTGACTGTGTTTTGAACGCTATGACTAACCCGATTTTTGCGATGATTGCTGGAGGAATATCGGGTCTGGTCTTAAAAGCTCCAGAAAGTCTTAAGACCAAAAAAACCAGTTCGCCACCAAGAAGACAGTCGCTGGTTCACCAAAAATCAGGATGATTTTCAGGAATGCGCGGCTTCACTTCAAGCTTAAAAATATCTTGCCGTCGCTGAATACAACAACTAAAAAACTTCCTATTTTTGCATTAAATCAAGTTCGGAAGTTGTGCTATATTTGTAAATCGCTTAAAATTAAGGTCAAAAAATTTTTTGACCTTAATTTTCAATGCTTCAACTATTAGCACGGCATCGGTTTTTTATTAATACTATGTTGCGATTTGTAAAGAAAAATGGGCTTAATATACTTTTTACTAAAACGACCTGATTCTTTACACAATCTTTAAAAACCCTGACTGGACAGGTAGGGTGTACGGGCATATACTTAAGAAAGTTTATTCACTGAAGCGCCCAAGTAGTGAAAACACGAACCTGTATTGTGCGTTATAATAGTTTGAGTTGTAGCTTAATATAAAGCGGGAAGGGAATAATAAATGAACACAGTTAATTTATTGAATGTCTCGATAGATAACTTGTCAATAACAGAGTTGTTTGAAAAACTCGACTGCGAAGGTGGTGTCGTATTTACGCCCAATGTAGACCACTTGATTAAGCTGCAGTATGACCGCGACTTCTATGAAGCTTACAATACCTCTACATATAGAGTCTGCGACAGTCAAATATTGATGTATGCCTCCAAGTTTTTGGGAACTCCTCTCAAAGAAAAGATTTCTGGTTCGGACTTGTTCCCTGCATTTTATATGTATCACAAAGATAACGAGAATATGAAAATATTTTTGCTAGGAGCTGCAGAAGGTATTGCTAAGAAAGCCCAGGAAAAAATTAATCAAAAAATTGGTAGAGAAATAGTGGTTGAAGCACATTCTCCTTCTTTTGGCTTTGAAAACAATGAGGAAGAGTGTGAAAAAATAATTGACACGATCAATCAATCAGGAGCTACAGTTCTGGCCATAGGGGTGGGAGCCCCCAAGCAAGAGAAGTGGCTGGTTAAATACAGGAGCAAATTAACACACGTCAAAATTTTCTTAGCAGTAGGTGCAACCATTGATTTTGAAGCTGGTTGCAAAGCAAGAGCTCCCAAATGGATGAGCGAAGTCGGCATAGAATGGGCGTACCGACTGTTAAGTGAACCGAGAAGGTTGTGGAAAAGATATTTGATAGAAGGTCTGCCTTTTTTCCGATTAATCTTAGAACAAAAATTAGGGTTTTATAAAATGCCTTTCCTTGAGAGCAAAACCAGGAAGCTAGAATGGGAAGGCGGCTCCTAAAAACGGGAGCGACAAATCTCTAGCGTAAATTAAGCTGAGTATGAGAGAAAGTAGGTTTGACTTCAAGCTCAGACGGATGCAAGCTGTGGATAGTCCGATCGCACTTTCTCTCAAAATTATTCATTTTTGCTTTCAAGTCCAGGTAAAATCGGAATGAAACCTTTGTTGCAAATCCCTAATTAGGGATTTAAATCATGAATCTGCCTTCTTTTTTGTGGTTGTGGAAAATAGCGGCTTGGTCAATGGGTGTTTCCCTGTTAGCTTACCTGTTGCTGGCCGTTACTGGAACCTGGATGTTTGCCGCCCGCAGTACCAAACAGCAGCGCCCAAAATGGCTGCGTCCCTTTCATTTGGCGACTGGTGTGGCGATGGCGACTTTGGTAATTTTACTGCTGGGAATTGGTGTAGTCGGTACGCTGGGATACTACGGCAATTTGGGTCACTCGGCTCATTTACCGGCGGGGTTAGCTGTTGTTGCTTTGGTGTTGGTTTCTGTTGGAAGCGGTCTGCAAATTTGCCCTAAACATCCTTGGGCGCGTCCCCTCCACATCACCACTAATTTGGCTTTGTTTGGGGGATTTGTGACTGTGTCGATCACAGGATGGACGATTGTACAAAAGTATTTGCCGAAAGTTTGAAACCTGTCAGTTTGACATCAAACTATATACCAAATGCGCAAGATAAAACATATATGTAAGGTGCGCCGCAGCGCACCCTACGTTTAAATGTTTTGCGTGAGTCCGCTTTTATTTATGAATTCTAAAATATGCTGCGCCGTAATCTCTGGCTTTTCTAAGTGGGGAACGTGCCCGCAGTCGGGTATCCAAATTAGTTGAGAATTGGCGATCGCACTTTCAAACTTTGCCGCATCCGCCGTCCCTAAAATGCGGTCTTGTTTTCCCCACAAAATCAGCGTCTGCTGCTGAATTTGCGACAGTTTATCCCGAAAACCTCCGTAACCGCCACTTTTGGTAAACGCAATTAAAGCTTGATTCCAGTTGGGCATTTCCAAGTGCAAAGCAGCGCAAGTTTGAGCGTCTAGAGAAGCCAATTTTTTATCGAAATAAGCATTGATGCTAATTCGCTGGCGGATTTTAGGATTTCGCAAAAATGAAGTTGCCAAATATCCTAAGGGAGGAATGAGAAATTTTCCCTTATTAGAAGTGACGGCAAAACCTGCACTGTCTATTAACACCAATTTTTTGACAGCTTCGGGATAAGTGAGGGTAAAATCAATTGCTGCTGCACCTCCCATTGAAGCACCGACTAAGATTACAGGCTGCGAAATTAGCGTTTTCCAGAAATAGTAGAGGTGAGTGGCGATCGCTTTTTGACTGAATGCCAAACCCGCCGCTCTTTCTGTAAAGCCAAAACCCAACAAATCAACCGCCCAAGTTTCATTTTCGGCAGCCAGCAGCGGCAACAGGCGGCGAAATTCAAACAGCGAACTGTCGAAGCCGTGAATTAGCAAAATAGGGGTGTTTCCGCTGCCTTGGTGCGCGTAAGTTGTGGCAATTGCCCCAGATGATAGGGGAGTTGTAATTGCCTCTCGTTGAATGCTTTGGGCTAAAGCAATGGATGTAGATTCTGTTAGCTGTGCGATCAATTTTGGGAGAAAACTTGCTGACATAATTCTTGATAAATTGTTAATCGGTAGGGGCAGTGTCCCTGTACTCACCCTAAGATTTAAGTATATATGTTTGCTCGCTCACTATTTTAGGAGTTAGGGCAAGCGATACCTTAAAACTCGATCGATACTTAGTATCCCTCTGCCCAACCTAAGCCTGAGTTTCTTAACCTGATGTTAAAATATTTTATAATCGTTGCCAATAATTCCTGTTTAATCTACTATTACCTTCCTCTGCGTCAAGAGCACCTCTGCTGTTTTTTCAAAAAAACTCATTAATAAATTCAATAAAATTAGCATACTATTTACTCAAACATCTTAATATACGTTAAACATTTTTTACAAATATTCTAAAATCTCAAAAAGATAGTGATGATAACTCAAACTCCATGCCTCAAAACCCTACAAACTAAAATTGGCGGGAAGGACTGGGGCAACTGCGCCAAAACAGTATAAGGAATGAAAATTTAATAACATCAGCGATGTATAATAAATAAATGAGTGAATATGAATAGGTTTATGTTTCGGTA